>NZ_LZKY01000023.1:0-47107 GCF_001673055.1 Mycobacterium sp. 1245801.1 | reverse complement strand
TTTCGCGAACGTGCGCTGGGCCTTGGCGCTGGAACGTTGCAACGTGCTGGGCAATTCGCTCTTCTTGGCCGCGCCGCCCTTTGTCGTCTTCGGCATCGAACCTCCTCGGGTACCACAAGCGCTTTCGGGTAGCCAACCGGTTACCCCGTTGCGGCGCGGCCAAGAAGAGCGAATTGCCCAGCACGTTGCAACGTTCCAGCGCCAAGGCCCAGCGCACGTTCGCGAAAACCCATGATGCGGCCGCCGAGGAGTACGGCAGCGAGGAGCGCGCCCACCGGGTGGCCTACTCCGCCGTCAAGCACAGTTTCGAGAAGGTGGGCGATCACTGGGAGCCCAAGGACAAAAAGGGCCCGTCCGACGAGCGGGCCAAGAGCGGTGGCCGGCGTCCGACCGGTCAATCGGCCGAGGGTGTCGACGCCAACGCCAGCAAAAAACACCTGCTCGACCTGGCCCGTCGGCTCGACATCGCCGGCCGGTCCAGCATGAACAAGTCGGAGTTGGTGGACGCGATCAAGAAGCACAACCGCAAGGTCCGGGGTCGCTGAGCGGCAGCGCGGACCGTGCTAGGGCGGGATGCGCCGCGGTGTAACGCTTTTCGCTAGAGGATAGGCCGGCCGCCAGTGACGGCCACCCGGGCCCCGGAGATGTAGCTCGCGTCGTCGGAGGCCAACAACACGTAGATCGCGGCGAGTTCGGCCGGCTGACCCGCGCGCCCCAGGGGCACGTTGTCCCCGAAGGATTCCACGCTGTCCGGCGGCATCGTCGACGGGATCAAGGGCGTCCAGATCGGTCCGGGTGCCACGCTGTTGACGCGAATCCCCTTGTCGCCCAGGAGTTGAGCCAAGCTGGCCGAGAAATTCGCGATCGCCGCCTTCGTCGCCGCGTACGGCGCCAGGGTCGGATTGGGACTATCGGAATTCACCGACGAGCTGCCGATGATCGACGAGCCCGGGCGCATGTGCGGCACGGCGGCCTTGGCGAGGTAGAAGTACGCACCGATGTTGAGCCGGAACGTGTACTCCCACTCCTCGTCGCTGATCTCGTCGAGACTCTTGTGCATCATCTGGAAGGCGGCGTTGTTGACCAGGATGTCCACGCCGCCCAACTCCTGCACCGCGCGGTCCACCACGGCGCGGCAGTGCGCGGCATCGGAGAGGTCGCCGGGCACCAACACGCAGTTGCGACCGGCATTGGTGACGTAACGGGCGACGTCACGCGCGTCGTCGTCCTCGTTGAGGTAGGCGATCAACACGTCAGCGCCCTCGCGCGCAAAGGCGATCGCGACGGCGCGCCCGATGCCGCTATCGCCGCCGGTGATGATCGCCTTTTTGCCCAGCAGTTTTCCCGAGCCCTGGTAACTGTTTTCACCACAGTCGGGAATCGGGTCCATCTGCGCCTGTACGCCAGGAACGGATTGTTGCTGCGCCACGAAGCCCATGCCATTTCCTTTACCGATTCGAAGTTTGTTGTGTGATTGACGTTTCGGGCAGGCCGAGCATCTTGCCGGTTTTAACGGTGCACCGCTTTATCAGTCGCGCTGCGCCGGGCCCGCCGTGGGAACGTCGGGGTCGTCGTCGGCGGGCGGCTCCGGATCGCGCCATTCCTCGCTGCGACTGGATCGATTGCCGCGAATCGTGCCCTCCAGTTCCTCCTTGAGCGCGTCGTCCTCGCGTGAGCCGTGCTTGGAGTTTCCGCGTTGCACCTAACTGCCCCCTTTGCGGCTGTCTCGGCTTGCGCCCCCGACATTTGCCAGACGCGGGCCTCAGCGCACCGGTTACCCCTCAGCACCCGGACTAATCACCGTGCCGAATGTGAATGATGGTGCAGCTGTTATCAACTGAGGCTGAAGGTGCTCCCCGCGAAAGCAACAATTTTGCGTCTCTAACCGGGCAATTCGGCTAATGGGGCGAACGTCGGTGTTTAAAGCGGAAGTCGGTTGGCTATTTGCTGCTCATATCGTCATGCCCTTCCGGGGGGCAATTGTTCGACACGAAAGGAATGGACAATGAAGGTCACCAAGACTGCCGTCGCGACAGCTGCCGCTGCCGGGGGGATAGCGGTGGCGAGCGTCTTCGCAGCGACGCCCGCGGCCGCCGCGCCCAACATTCAGGGGTTCGGCACCAGCGAACAACTGGTGGACGGGCCGCTGATCACCAACTACACGGTCAGCAACCTGCAGCCCAGCAATGTCACGATTCCCGGGTACACGCCGAAAGGCACGCTGTACCAGGCCGACATCAGCGCCAGGTCGGACGGCGGGCTGGTCACCCCGATGGTCAACGACTTCATCGCCCGCGGGCCCAACGGCCAGAACTACCGCGTGATCGACAAGGTGGGGGCGCCCAACGGGCTCAACCCGGCGCCGATCGCGCCGGGCAACGAGTCGACCGGCACGCTGTACTTCGACGTGACCGGCGCGCCGCCGAACGGCGTCGTCTACAACGACGGCAACCAGGACATCCTGATCTGGACGTCCAACGTCGAGGGTGGCGCGGCGCCGGGTGCGCCGAACAGCCCGGCACCGGGTGCGCCGCCGGCGCCTGCACCCGCACCCGCGGCACACGCCTGATCTGAGTAAATCTCCCCGCGCCACACCGCCGTGGCGCGGGGAGATTTGCATTGAGGGGAATCGTGCGCGCTCGAATCGGGTATGCGACTACTCATGAGTAACCCGGATCACAGGCCGGCGCCGGTGCGTGCCCAGGCGAAGCGGAACGCCGAGCAAGCCCGCGAGGCCATGGAAGAACGACGCAGCAAGCAAACCGGCGGGGTGAGCGGTTGGGTGGCCGAACGCGCGGGGAGATGGGATCTGTCCGGTCAGGACGAGACCGCCCTGCAGCGCCAGAAGTATCTGTGGAATGTGCTGGTGGACTACTGGTTTCGCATGGAGATCGACGGCTGGGAGAACATCCCCGAGTCGCCACCGGCGCTGTTGGTGGGGATTCATTCCGGGGCGCCGTTCGTGTGGGACGCGTGGACCGTCGGTCTGCAATGGTGGCGGCGGTTCGGACAGGAGCGCACCCTGCACGGGACCGCCCACGATGCGTTGATGGCGATTCCGTTGTTCGGGCGCTACTTCCGGTCCATGGGCGTTTTGCCGGCCGCCCCCGACGCGATCGCGACCGCCCTGGCAGAGGGGCGTGACGTGGCGTTGTGGCCCGGCGGGGAAGTGGATTCGCTGCGCCCGTGGACCGAGCGCGATCAGGCCAACCTGGCGGGGCGGACCGGCTTCGTCAAGATGGCGATCCGGGCCGGGGTGCCGATCGTGCCCATCGCCACCGTGGGCGGCGCCGACGCGATGCCGGTGCTGATCCGCGGGGACCGGCTGTCGAAAGCTCTGCGCCTGGATAAGATCCTGCGGCTCAAGGTGTTCCCGTTGGCTGTCTCGTTGCCGTGGGGTATCGCGCCGGCGGCGCTGCCGCAGCTGCCCCTGCCGGCCAAGATCCGCACCCGCTTCATGCCCGCGGTCGAACTCGACAACGATCCCGCGAAGGCTGACGACGACCAATACGTCGAACGCAAATACCATGAGGTGCAACACGCCATCCAGGACGGGATGAATGCGCTGGCGCGCAAGCGCGCGTTCCCCTTATTCGGCTGACCAGGCACCGAAGCGCTGCAGCGCAGCCAATTACGGCCGTTAGGGTCAGCCTGCCCGCGTTCCGTTGAGGTGGAGACCGGCGTCGGTGACGAACCATTCGGGTTGCGGCGGCGTCGCCGCCCGGTAGCCGACACCTCGCACGGTGTCGACCAGGAATTGGTGCCGGGCGCCGAGCTTGGTGCGCAACCGCCGGATGTGCACGTCGACGGTGCGCACCTTGCCGGTGCTGTCATAACCCCACACTTCCTGCATCAGTCGGGTCCGGGTGAACGCCTGACCGGCATGCTGCACAAGGAAATTCAGCAGTTTGAACTCGGTGAGGGTCAGACACAGATCCTGGCCGTCCAGCGACGCGGTGAAACTGGCCGGATGCAGCACCAGGTCGCCGAACTTCAGCGTGCCGTCGATCACGCTGCGCCGCCGCCCGATCGCCAGCCGGAGCCGCGCCTGCAACTCCTCGGCACAGGTGCCGGGCAGCATCACGTCGTCGAAATTGCAATCGACGTCGACCGCCGCACAGTCCGCCGGCGCCACCAGGGCGACCACCGCGGTGGCGGGGCTGTCGGTCGTGAGGCGATGGCTGACCGCCTGGGCCAGCGCCACGTTGCTACGCGCGTCGATGATCGCGACGTCCGCGGTGGCGAGATGCCCGTCGGTCTCGGCCGTCAGGGCGATGCGGCGAATCGGTTGGGCGAACGCGGCCAAGTCCGGCAGGGCCGATTCGAAATCGTCCTCGTCGGTGAGCACCACCACGTCCAACAGCATCTCCAAACCTCGTCACGTCCCGGCTTCCCCCCCGGTCCGTAGGCACCTCTGTGGAGATGTCTTACAGCGCTACGCCTGGATACCCGTCCCGCCGAAAACTATGCAAAGCTATGCAACCTCAGGCTTTTCACCGGCCGAATCTGCCGGAAAGAAAGACGATGGGCCCGACCCGTTTTCACGGATCGGGCCCATCGTTCACAGCCCTGTTACTGGTTGTCCTTCTGGCGCTCCTCGGCCGCCTTGGCGCCACCGCGCGCGGCTTCCGCCTCGGCTTCCTTCTTCGCTGCGTCGCGCTGCGCGTCGGCCTTGTCCTGCTGCGCCTGGCCCTCGCGGGTCAGGTCGTCACGACCCGCCACCGCGCCGACGGCCTCCTTGGCCTTTCCTTTGGCGTCCTCGACGACGCCCTTGACAGCTTCGGCAGGTCCCGACTTGTTTTCTTCAGCCATGGAAAGTGTTCCTCCTCGTTGGCGTACTCTGAGCGATCCACGCTCAACGGCGATCGCGAGCGATCAACCCGGTCATACGGCGAGGCTGGTCCTCGTTGCTTGAGACCGCGTAATTCTGCCGCGTTGTTGCGGGTTCCCATGCCATGCATCGCTCAAACGCGGGCAACGGCGGCATCGGCGTGGACGTATTCCGGTACCTGGAGACTCGAAAATTGGTCCGGCACGCCAACTATGCGCATAATGCACCCCGTCGACGTCGCATTGTGCTGCGATGAGGCAGGATGTGAAATGCCGTTCCGGATGGAGATCGCCCGGGATGGCACTCTCATGCGAGGAGTCTGATGACGGAGTCCAGGGACCCCCAAGTCGCCGGCGCGGCGGCTGGAAGGCCGGAGCCGACAACCGCCAGCAACGGCATACCGAAATCCGCACCGGACAACGGCCTGGTTGCCGGCCAGTCCCCGAGCCGGGCCAGGTACTCGCGAGTGCTGCTCAAGCTCGGCGGTGAGATGTTCGGCGGCGGGCAGGTCGGCCTGGACCCGGACGTGGTGGCGCGGGTGGCCCGGCAGATCGCCGAGGTGGTCCGCGGCGGTGTGCAGGTGGCCGTCGTCATCGGCGGTGGCAACTTCTTTCGGGGCGCGCAGCTTCAGCAGCGCGGCATGGAACGCACCCGGTCGGACTACATGGGCATGTTGGGCACCGTCATGAACAGCCTTGCGCTGCAAGACTTTCTGGAGAAGGAAGGCATCGTCACCCGCGTCCAGACCGCGATCACCATGGGCCAGGTGGCCGAGCCCTACCTGCCGCTGCGCGCCGTGCGTCACCTGGAAAAGGGGCGGGTGGTGATCTTCGGGGCCGGCATGGGACTGCCGTACTTCTCCACCGACACGACGGCCGCGCAGCGCGCCTTGGAGATCGGCGCCGAGGTGGTCCTGATGGCCAAGGCCGTCGACGGCGTGTTCTCCGCGGATCCGCGGCAGCATCCCGATGCCGAATTGATCGCCGCGATCAGCCACCGCGAGGTCATCGACCGGGGGCTACGAGTGGCCGATGCCACCGCGTTCAGCCTGTGCATGGACAATGGCATGCCGATCCTGGTGTTCAACCTGCTGACCAATGGCAATATCGCCCGGGCGGTCGCTGGTGAGAAGATCGGGACTCTGGTCACCACCTGAACCGAGACGCGATGATCTGCGCTTGCGAGGATCCGCAACGCAGCTGAGGAGGAGCGGCGCACATGATTGACGAGGCTCTCTTCGACGCGGAAGAGAAAATGGAGAAAGCCGTAGCGGTCGCCCGCGACGACTTGTCGACCATCCGAACCGGGCGGGCCAACCCCGGCATGTTCTCGCGGATCGTGATCGACTACTACGGCTCGGCCACGCCCATCACCCAACTGGCCAGCATCAACGTGCCCGAGGCGCGCCTGGTCGTCATCAAGCCCTACGAGGCCAGCCAGGTCGGCGCGATCGAGACGGCGATCCGCAACTCCGACCTGGGCGTCAACCCCACCAACGACGGCACCCTGATCCGGGTAGCGGTCCCGCAGCTCACCGAGGAACGCCGCCGCGAGCTGGTCAAACAGGCCAAGGGCAAGGGCGAGGACGCCAAGGTCTCGGTGCGCAACATCCGCCGCAAGGCGATGGAGGAGCTGCACCGCATCCGCAAGGACGGCGAGGCCGGCGAGGACGAGGTCGGCCGGGCCGAAAAGGACCTGGACAAGACCACCCACCAGTACATCACCCAGATCGAAGAGCTGGTCAAGCACAAAGAAGGCGAACTGCTGGAGGTCTGACGACCGCTCAGCAGCTAAGTTCATCCAGGCCAGTGGCAACCCCAGAACCCGGCGCAGGCAACCCGCCCGACAATCGGGCGCGCGCCGCCAAGAAGACGAGCGCGCAGCCGGCCAAGAAGACGTCCCGGGCCGGACGCGACCTGCGCGCCGCCATCGCGGTGGGGGCCGGGATCGGCGGCGTGCTGATCGTCACGCTGGTGTTCGCCCCGCGGTTCTGGGTTCCCATCGTCGCGCTCGCCATCATGGTGGCCACCCACGAAGTGGTGCGGCGATTGCGCGAAGCCGGCTACGTCATCCCGGTCATCCCGCTGCTGGCAGGCGGCCAGCTCACCGTCTGGCTGACCTGGCCGTTCCACGCCGCTGGCGCCCTGGCCGGCTTCGGCGTCACCGTCGTGGTCTGCAACGTGTGGCGGCTGTTCATGCAGGACAACACCAAACGGCCCGAGCCGTTCGACGGGTCGCCGTCGGCCAACTACCTCAGGGACGCCTCGGCGACGGTGTTCCTGGCCGCCTGGGTGCCGCTGTTCGCCTCCTTCGGCGTGCTGCTGGTCTACCCGCACGACGGCGCAGGACGGGTGTTCTGCCTGATGATCACCGTCGTCGCCTCCGACACCGGCGGGTATGCCGTGGGGGCGCTACTCGGCAAGCACCCGATGGTGCCGGCGATCAGCCCCAAGAAGTCGTGGGAGGGGTTCGCCGGATCGTTGGTGTTCGGGATCACCGCGGCGACGCTGACCGCGACTTTGCTGGCCCACAAACCATGGTGGATCGGCGCGTTGCTGGGCGTCATCCTGGTGCTGACCTGCACGTTGGGGGATCTGGTGGAGTCTCAGGTCAAGCGCGACCTCGGCATCAAGGACATGGGACGGCTGCTGCCCGGCCACGGCGGACTGATGGATCGGCTCGACGGCGTCCTGCCCTCGGCGGTCGCCGCCTGGACGGTGCTGACCCTCGTTCCCTAGGCCGGTCCGGTCGAGAGGCGATACTGGACAGGTCATGGTTGCACAACTGGTTTTCTCCGAGCCGCGTCCCGGCAGGCCGCCGCGGCACCTGGCCGACCTCGACGAGGACGGTCGCACGGCCGCCGTCACCGAGCTGGGCCTGCCGGCGTTTCGCGCCAAGCAGCTGGCGCATCAGTACTACGCGCGGCTGATCGCCGACCCGCGGCAGATGACCGACCTTCCGGCGGGCCTGCGCGACGCCCTCGCCGAGACGATGTTCCCGATCCTGCTCACCGCGGCCGCCGAGGTGACCTGCGACGCAGGCCAGACGCGAAAGACGTTGTGGCGGGCCCTCGATGGGGTCACCGTCGAGTCGGTGCTGATGCGTTACCCGCAACGCAACACGGTGTGCATTTCGTCGCAGGCCGGTTGCGGCATGGCGTGTCCGTTCTGCGCGACCGGTCAGGGCGGGCTGACTCGCAACCTGTCGACGGCGGAGATCCTCGAGCAGGTCCGCGCCGGCGCCGCGGCCCTGCGCGACGACTTCGGGGACCGGCTGTCCAACGTGGTGTTCATGGGCATGGGGGAGCCGCTGGCCAATTACGCCCGCGTGGTGGCCGCGGTGCGGCGCATCACCGCCGCGCCGCCCCACGGTTTCGGCATCTCGGCCCGTTCGGTGACCGTGTCGACGGTGGGGCTGGCGCCCGCCATCCGCAAGCTCGCCGACGAACGGCTCGGGGTGACGTTGGCGCTGTCGTTGCACGCGCCCGACGACGAACTGCGCGACACCCTGGTGCCGGTGAACAACCGGTGGAAGATCACCGAAGCCCTCGACGCCGCGCGGCATTACGCCGACGTCACGGGCAGGCGGGTGTCGGTGGAGTACGCGTTGATCCGCGACGTCAACGATCAGCCTTGGCGCGCAGACCTTTTGGGGCAGCGGCTGCATCGCGCGCTCGGCCCGCTGGTGCACGTGAACCTGATTCCACTCAACCCCACCCCGGGTAGTGAGTGGGACGCCAGCCCCAAGCCGGTCGAGCGGGAGTTCGTCCGGCGCGTCCGCGCCAAAGGCGTTTCCTGCACGGTGCGCGACACGCGCGGCCGCGAGATCAGCGCCGCGTGCGGACAGCTGGCCGCCGAAGGCGGGTAGCTGGAGCGCAGGCGATCAGGCACCAGCGTGCGGACAGCTGGCCGCCGAAGGCGGGTAGCGCGCGGCCGTCGGGTGAACCCGCAGGGCGACGCGCACGTCTTAAAGGCATAACTTCAGCAACCCGGGGGTGTGCCGTGATCCGCTTGTTCTCTCCGCTCAAGTTGTTTGTCGCGGCCCTCATCGCCGCGGCACTGATAGTGGTGCTCGGTGGCGCGCCGCGCGCGGCCGCCGCCGATGACCGGCTGCAATTCAGCGGCACGACCCTGGCTGGTGCGCCGTTCAACGGCGCCAGCTTGCAGGGCAGACCCGCGGTGTTGTGGTTCTGGGCGCCGTTTTGCCCGTTCTGCAACGCCGAGGCCCCAGGCGTCAGCCAGGTGGCGGCCGCCAATCCCGGCGTCACCTTCGTCGGCGTCGCCGGTCACTCGGATGTCGGCGCGGAACAGAACTTCGTCTCCAAGTACGGCCTGAGATTCACCAACCTCAACGACGCCGACGGCTCGATCTGGGCCCGCTACAACGTCCCCTGGCAGCCCGCCTACGTGTTCTACCGCGCCGACGGCAGCTCGACGTTCGTCAACAACCCGACCTCGGCGATGTCCCAGCAGGAGCTTTCCGACCGGGTCTCGGCCCTGAGGTCCTGACCCGGTGGACCAGGGTCTGGTCGGCCTGGCCTTCGCCGCCGGATCGGTGGCCGCGCTGAACCCGTGCGGTTTTGCCATGCTGCCCGGCTACCTGCTGCTGGTGGTGCGCGGCCAGGGTTCGGGGGCGGTCTCGGGTGCGGCGGCGGCCGGGCGTGCGCTGGCGGCCACCGCGGGGATGGCGCTGGGCTTCCTGACGGTGTTCGGCGCGTTCGGCGCCCTGACCGTCTCGGCGGCGAGCACCGTGCAGCGGTTCCTGCCGTACGCCACCGTGGGCGTGGGTGTGGTGCTGATCGGGCTCGGGGCGTGGCTGCTGGCGGGCCGGGGACTGTCGGCCCTGACCCCACGACCGCTGGGCCCGCGGTGGGCGCCCACCGCGCGGCTGGGCTCCATGTACGGCTACGGCATCAGCTACGCGATCGCCTCGCTGTCGTGCACCGTCGGGCCGTTCCTGGCCGTCACGGCGGCCGGCTTACGCGGGGGATCGCTCGTCACCGGGGTGGCGATCTATCTCGCCTACAGCGCGGGGCTGACCCTGGTGGTCGGGGTGCTGGCGGTCGCCGCGGCCACGGCGAGCACGGCGCTGGTGGACCGGTTGCGCCGGCTCCTGCCGTTCGTCAACCGGATCGGTGGCGCGTTGCTGGTGCTGGTCGGGCTGTACGTGGCCTATTACGGCGGTTACGAGGTGCGACTGTTCGGCGCCGGCGGCGACCCGCGGGACGCGGTGATCACCGCGGCCGGGCGGCTACAGGGCGCGATGGCCGGCTGGGTGCATCAGCACGGGATGTGGCCGTGGCTGGTGGCCGTGTTCGCATTGACGGCCGTGGTGATCGGGGGCGCCTGGCATCGCCGGGTGCGCCGCTAGGGCAAACGCGCGGCCGGCTACCTGATCCAGCCGCGGCGGCGGCCCCACAGGTCGCGGATCAGCGCCACGAGGATCAGCGCGGCAAACCCGATCAGGAACCAGTTCTCGATGTGGCCGACATGGTTGCCGCGCAGCATCGCCAGCAGGAATCCGAAGCCGATCAGGCCGGCGATGTGCCAGGTCCGGTGATTGATCCTGCTCCAACCCCACGCTGCCGACGGCACCTCGACGTCGTCGACGCCGGTGAAGCGCTCCACCTCGGTACTGGCCACGGCGAATCCCCTTCGGATCGGATTGGCTTGTCGAACCCAAATTCTGGCATACCCCCGCCTGGCTCGACGGCCGCGGTCCGGCGGATGGCCCCGGTCGGTGCCGGGCGGCACAATGAATGAGTGACCAACCCGACGACCGACGGGCAAACGCGCGACCGGCTGCGCGTCCTGGTGCTCGGCAGCACCGGCTCCATCGGCACCCAGGCGCTGGACGTCATCGCCGCCAACCCGGACCGCTTCGAGGTGGTCGGCCTGGCCGCGGGCGGTGCCAACCTGGACACCCTGTTGCGGCAGCGCGCCGAGACCGGCGTGACCAACGTCGCGGTCGCCGACGAGCGCGCGGCGCAGCGGGTCGGTGACATCCCGTTCTGCGGGTCCGACGCGGCCACCCGGCTGGTGCAGGAGACCGAGGCCGACGTCGTGCTCAACGCGCTGGTGGGCGCGCTGGGCCTGCGGCCGACGCTGGCCGCGCTGGAGTCGGGCGCCCGGCTGGCGCTGGCCAACAAGGAATCGCTGATCGCCGGCGGTCCGCTGGTGCTCCGGGCCGCCAAGCCGGGGCAGATCGTGCCCGTCGATTCCGAACACTCCGCGCTGGCCCAGTGCCTGCGCGGCGGGGCCCCCGACGAGGTCGCCAAGCTGGTGCTGACCGCCTCCGGCGGCCCGTTCCGCGGCTGGACCGCCGCCCAGCTGGAGGACGTCACCCCGGAGCAGGCGGGCGCCCACCCGACGTGGTCGATGGGCCCGATGAACACACTGAACTCGGCCTCGCTGGTCAACAAGGGGCTCGAACTCATCGAGACCCACCTGCTGTTCGGCATTCCCTATGACCGCATCGAGGTCGTGGTGCACCCCCAGTCGATTGTTCATTCGATGGTCACCTTCATCGACGGCTCTACCCTGGCCCAGGCCAGCCCGCCGGACATGAAGCTGCCGATCTCGCTCGCCCTCGGCTGGCCGCAGCGGGTTGCGGGCGCGGCCGCCAGCTGCGACTTCAGCACGGCCTCTAGCTGGGACTTCGAGCCGCTGGACGACGACGTTTTCCCCGCCGTCGAGTTGGCCAGGCACGCCGGGCAGATCGGCGGCTGCATGACCGCCGTCTACAACGCGGCCAACGAGGAGGCGGCGGCGGCCTTCCTCGCGGGACGGGTCGGGTTCCCCGCGATCGTCAAAACCATCGCCGACGTGCTGCACGCCGCCGACCAATGGGCCGTGTCACCCGCTACCGTGGATGAGGTACTCGACGCGCAGCGCTGGGCACGCGAGCGGGCGCGGCGTTCCGTCGCACACGCCCGGCCCGCCGAGGTGTCGGCAAAAGCCTCCGGAATGGTGTGAGAAAGGTCCTGGGAGACCAGATGATGTTCGTAATCGGCATTGTGCTGTTCGCACTGGCCATCCTGATCTCGGTGGCCCTGCACGAGTGCGGGCACATGTGGGTCGCGCGCGCGACCGGCATGAAGGTGCGCCGCTACTTCGTCGGTTTCGGGCCCACGCTGTGGTCGACCCGGCGCGGCGAAACCGAATACGGCCTCAAAGCCGTGCCGCTGGGCGGCTTCTGCGACATCGCCGGCATGACGTCGGTGGAGGAGTTGGCGCCCGACGAGACCGACCGCGCCATGTTCAAGCAGAAGGTTTGGAAGCGGGTCGCGGTGCTGTTCGCCGGTCCCGCCGCGAACTTCATCATCTGCCTGGTGCTGCTTTACGGCATCGCGCTCATCTGGGGGCTGCCGAACCTGCACCCGGCCACCCAGGCCGTGGTCGGCGAAACCGCTTGTGTGGCACCGGAAGTGGCGCCGGGAAAGATCGCGGACTGCACCGGCCCCGGGCCGGCGGCGCTGGCCGGAATCCGGCCGGGCGACGTCATCGTCAAGGTGGGTGACACCCCGGTGTCGACCTTCGAGGACATGGCCGCCGCCATCCGCAAGGTGCACGGCAATGTCCCGATCGTCGCCGAGCGCAACGGCACCAAGATCACCACCTACGTCGACGTCACCACCACCCAGCGCTACCTGGGCAACGGGCAGGGCGCTCAGCAACAACCCTCGACGGTCGGCGCCATCGGCGTCGGCGCCGTCAAGGTGGCGCCCACCCGCTACGGGGTGTTCACCGCGATCCCGGCCACCGTTGCCTTCGCCGGTGACCTCACCGGCGAGGTCGGCAAGGCGCTGGTCGCGATCCCGACGAAGGTCGGTGCGCTGGTACACGCCATCGGCGGCGGGCAGCGCGATCCGCAGACCCCGATGAGCGTCGTCGGCGCCAGCATCATCGGCGGTGACACCGTCGACCACGGGTTGTGGGTGGCGTTCTGGTTCTTCCTGGCCCAGCTGAACCTCATCCTGGGTGCGATCAACCTGGTGCCGCTGTTGCCCTTCGACGGCGGCCACATCGCCATCGCGGTGTTCGAGAAGATCCGTAACCTGGTGCGGTCGGCGCGGGGCATGGTCGCGGCCGCGCCGGTGAACTACCTCAAGCTGATGCCCGCGACATACGTCGTGCTGGTGTTCGTGGTCGGCTACATGCTGCTGACCGTCACCGCCGATCTGGTGAATCCGATCCGGCTGTTCCAGTAGAGAGAAGGCAGCGCACATGACTATCGGCCTGGGCATGCCGCAGACCCCGGCGCCCACGCTTGCGCCCCGGCGCCCCACGCGCCAACTGATGGTCCGCGACGTAGGGATCGGCAGCGATTATCCGATCTCGGTGCAGTCGATGTGCACCACCAAGACGCATGACGTCAACACGACGCTGCAGCAGATCGCCGAGTTGACCGCCGCCGGCTGCGACATCGTCCGGGTGGCCTGCCCGCGCCAGGAGGACGCCGACGCGCTGGCCGAAATCGCCCGGCACAGCCAGATCCCGGTGATCGCCGACATCCACTTCCAGCCCAAGTACATCTTCGCCGCCATCGACGCCGGGTGCGCCGCCGTGCGGGTGAACCCCGGCAACATCAAGGAATTCGACGGCCGCGTGGGCGAAGTCGCCAAGGCCGCCGGTGCGGCCGGCATCCCGATCCGCATCGGCGTCAACGCGGGCTCGCTGGACAAGCGGTTCATGCAGAAGTACGGCAAGGCCACCCCGGAGGCGCTGGTCGAGTCCGCGCTGTGGGAGGCCTCGCTGTTCGAGGAGCACGGCTTCGGCGACATCAAGATCAGCGTCAAGCACAACGATCCCGTCGTGATGGTCGCCGCCTACGAGCAGCTGGCCGAGCAATGCGACTACCCGCTGCATCTGGGCGTCACCGAGGCCGGCCCCGCCTTCCAGGGCACCATCAAGTCGGCGGTCGCCTTCGGCGCGCTGCTGTCGCGGGGGATCGGTGACACCATCCGGGTGTCGCTGTCGGCGCCGCCCGTCGAGGAAGTCAAGGTCGGCATCCAGATCCTCGAGTCGCTGAACCTGCGCCCACGCGGGCTCGAGATCGTGTCGTGCCCGTCCTGCGGCCGCGCCCAGGTCGACGTCTACACCCTGGCCAACGAGGTCAGCGCCGGCCTGGACGGCCTCGACGTGCCGCTGCGCGTGGCCGTGATGGGCTGCGTCGTCAACGGCCCGGGGGAGGCCCGCGAGGCCGACCTCGGCGTCGCATCGGGAAATGGCAAGGGCCAGATCTTCGTTCGCGGCGAGGTGATCAAGACCGTGCCCGAAGCCCAGATCGTCGAGACGCTGATCGAAGAGGCGATGCGCATCGCCGCTGAAATGGGCCACGAGATGAACAGCGGCGACGGGCCCGAAGCAACATCCAGCGGTTCACCTGTTGTCACCGTAAGCTGATGAAGGCCAGCGACGTTCTGGTCTGAGAATTCGCACCACAGAGAGTTCGCCCTATGTCGGCTCCGCCCCTGTTCCGCCTTGTCGGTGAGCGACGGGTGTCGGTGGTGCGCGACGCGGCCGCCGTCTGGCGGGTGCTCGACGACGATCCCGTCGCCTCCTGCATGGTCGCGGCGCGGGTGGCCGACCACGGCATCGATCCCAACTCGATCGGCGGCGAACTGTGGACGCTGCGCGGCGCCGACGAATCGCTGTGCTTTGCCGGCGCCAACCTGATTCCGCTGCGCGGCGCGCCGGCCGACCTGAGCGCGTTCGCGGACGAGGCCATGCGCGGGACGCGGCGCTGCTCGTCGCTGGTCGGCAGGGCCGACCTGGTGATGCCGATGTGGGAGCGGCTCGAGGCGGCCTGGGGTCCGGCTCGCGACGTGCGCGACCGCCAGCCGCTGCTGGCGTTGTCGAACCACCCCAGCTGCGACCTCGACCCCGGGGTGCGGCAGGTCCGGCCCGAAGAGCTGGACGCCTATCTGGTGGCCGCCGTCGACATGTTCATCGGCGAAGTGGGCGTCGACCCGCGCATCGGCGACGGCGGCCGCGGTTACCGGCGCCGGGTGGCCAGCCTGATCACGGCGGGGCGGGCCTGGGCGCGGTTTGAGCACGGCCAGGTCGTCTTCAAGGCCGAGGTGGGCTCGCAGTCCCCGGGCGTCGGCCAGATCCAGGGGGTGTGGGTGCACCCGGAGTGGCGCGGGCTGGGCTTGGGCACCGCCGGCACCGCGACGGTGGCCGCGGTGATCGTCGGCACCGGGCGCACCGCCAGCCTTTACGTCAACGACTTCAACACGGTGGCCCGCGCCGCCTACGCACGGGTGGGCTTCACCGAGATCGGCACCTTCGCGACGGTGCTGCTCGACTAGCCGGTCACGTTCGCCGCGAGCGCCCGGCCAGCCGGACGCCGGGTGACCAACGCCCGCGTGGCCGGGCCCTCGGTGCACAGATGGTCCGCAATCCACGCATAACGGTTCGGTCTCGGTGTGTCGGCGCCCTCGTTCAGGCCACAGTTCTTAACATCAGCACCGATGGTAACGAGAACAACAATTGCCACATCTGCCTCAGGCGTGCTGCTGGTCGTGGCCGTCGCCCTGTCCGGCTGCACGCCGCGGCCCGACGGCCCGGGCCCTGCCGCGGAGAAGTTCTTCCGCGCCCTGGCCATCGGCGACACCGCGACCGCCGCGCAACTCAGCGACAGCCCGAACGAGGCCCGTGAAGCCCTCAACGCCGCCTGGTCCGGCCTGCAGGCAACCCACCTCGATGCCCAGCTGCTCAACGCCAAGTACGCCGAGGACAGCGGCACGGTCGGCTACCGCTTCACCTGGCACCTGCCCAAGAACCGCACGTGGACCTATGACGGCCAGCTGAGGATGGCCCGCGACGAGGGGCACTGGGCCGTGCGGTGGACCACCACCGCGCTGCACGCCAAGTTGGGCGAGCACCAGACGTTCGCGCTGCGCGCCGACCGGCCGCATCGCGCTTCGGTGAACGAGCTCGGCGGCAGCGATGTGCTGGTGCCGGGCTACCTGTACCACTACACGCTGGACGCCACCCAGGCCGGACCCGCGCTGTCCGGCACGGCGCACGCCATCGTCGACGTGCTGCATCCCTTCAACGGCGCCCTCAACGATCCGCAGCTGCTGGCCGAGCAGGCCAGCTCGACGCCGCATCCGGTGGATCTGGGGGTGACGCTGCACCCCGACGACAACGACAAGGTGTCCCCGCTGATCGGGCACCTGCCCGGTGTCGTGGTCACCCCCCAGCCCGAAATGCTGCCCACCGACCCGCATTTCGCCCCCGCGGTCATCTCCGCGGTGAAGAAGGCGGTGGTCGACCAGCTCGACGGTGAGGCGGGCTGGCGGGTGGTCAGCGTCAACCAGAACGGTGTCGAGGTCGAGGTGCTGCACGAGGTCCAGGGGTCTCCGGCGCCGTCGGTGTCGATCACCCTGGACCGCACGGTGCAAAACGCCGCGCAGCGCGCGGTCGACAACAAGGGCGGCAAGGCGATGATCGTGGTCATCAAGCCGTCGACCGGAGAGATCCTCGCGATCGCGCAGAACGGCGGGGCCGACGCGGACGGTTTGCCGGCCACCAACGGCCTGTTCCCGCCGGGGTCGACGTTCAAGATGATCACCGCCGGCGCCGCCGTCGACCGCGGCATGGCCACGCCCAACTCGATGCTGGGCTGCCCGGGCCACCTCGACATCGGCCACCGCACGGTGCCCAACTACGGCGGCTTCGATCTGGGCGTGGTGTCGCTGTCGCGCGCGTTCGCCAGCTCGTGCAACACCACGTTCGCGGAGCTGAGCAGCCGGATGCCGCCGCGCGGCCTGACCCAGACGGCCGCCCAATACGGCATCGGCCTCGACTACACGGTGGACGGCGTCACCACCGTGACGGGGTCGGTGCCGCCGACGGTCGACCTGGCCGAACGCACCGAGGACGGCTTCGGCCAGGGCAAGGTGCTGGCCAGCCCGTTCGGCATGGCCCTGGTGGCGGCGACGGTCGCCGCCGGCAAGACGCCGGTGCCGCAACTGATCGTGGGCCGCCAGACGGCGGTCCAGGGGGACACCACGCCGATCAGCCCGAAGATGATCGACGCGCTGCGGCCGATGATGCGGCTGGTGGTGACCAACGGAACCGCCAAGGAGATCGCCGGCTGCGGCGAGATCTACGGCAAGACCGGTGAGGCCGAGTTCCCGGGCGGATCGCATTCCTGGTTCGCCGGCTACCGCGGCGACCTGGCCTTCGCCTCGTTGATCGTCGGGGGCGGCAGCTCGGAGTGGGCGGTTCGGATGACCAAGTTCATGTTCGAGGCGCTGCCGCCGAACTTCCTGGCCTGATCTGACGGGGGCGACCCGCCGCGCCCGCTTCGCCGCGCTTGCGATCGCCCCTGATCTGATGGGGGCGACCCGCCGCGCCCGGCTTCGCCGCGCTTGCGATCGCCCCTGATCTGACAGGGGCGACCCCGGCCCGCTTCAGCGGTAAATTGCGAACATGACCGATACCGGCGGCGACATGGTGGCCCTGCGGGTCTCCGACGCCGACCGCAACGGCACGATGCGCCGGCTGCACAACGCCGTCGCACTCGGGCTGATCGACATCGACGAGTTCGAGCAGCGCTCGTCGCTGGTGTCCTACGCGCGCACGCGCGGCGAGCTGGACCATCTGGTCGGCGACCTGCCGGGGCCGGGCGCCATCGTCACCTCCGCGGCCGACCGGGTCGAGCTGCGGGGCTGGGCGGGTTCGCTGAAGCGCCACGGCGAATGGCAGGTGCCCACCCGCCTGGCGCTGGTCCGCCGGCTGGGCTCGGTGGAACTCGACCTCACCAAGGCCCGCTTCGCGGGGCCGGTGGTGGTCATCGAACTCGACATGAGATTCGGCTCCGTGGAGATTCGATTGCCCGACGGCGCCAGCGCGTCCATCGACGACGTCGAGGTCTACGTGGGCAGCGCCAGCGACCGTCGCAAAGACCCGCCTGGTGAGGGCAGGCCGCACGTGGTGTTGACCGGGCGGGTGGTGTGCGGCTCGGTGATCATCCGCGGGCCGCGGCGCTCGCTGCTGCGCCGTCAGCGGCTCTGAGCGTCCATCCGCCCTGCCATTAAGCTGGTCGCATGCCTGCTCGCACCGCGCTTTCCCCTGGAGAGTTGTCCCCGACTCTGCCGGTGCCCGGCAGTATCGCGCGCCCGGAATACGTCGGCAAGCCCACCGCCCAGGAGGGCAGCGAACCGTGGGTGCAGACCCCCGAAGTGATCGAGAAGATGCGCGTCGCCGGCCGGATCGCGGCCGGCGCGCTGGTGGAGGCGGGCAAGGCCGTCGCACCGGGCGTGACCACCGACGAACTGGACCGCATCGCCCACGAGTACATGGTCGACCACGGCGCCTACCCCTCCACGCTGGGTTACAAGGGCTACCCGAAATCGTGCTGCACGTCGCTCAACGAGGTCATCTGCCACGGAATACCGGACTCGACGGTGATCGAGGACGGCGACATCGTCAACATCGACGTCACGGCCTACATCGACGGCGTGCACGGCGACACCAACGCGACCTTCCTGGCCGGCGACGTGTCCGAGGAGCACCGGTTGCTGGTGGAACGAACCCGGGAGGCGACGATGCGCGCGATCAACGCCGTCAAGCCCGGGCGGGCGCTGTCGGTCGTCGGCCGCGTCATCGAGTCGTACGCAAACCGGTTCGGCTACAACGTCGTTCGTGACTTCACCGGTCACGGCATCGGTACCACGTTCCACAACGGCCTGGTGGTCCTGCACTACGAGCAGCCGTCGGTGTCGACCATCATGCAACCGGGGATGACGTTCACCATCGAACCGATGATCAACCTCGGCGGCCTGGACTACGAGATCTGGGACGACGGCTGGACGGTGGTCACCCGCGATCGCAAGTGGACCGCGCAGTTCGAGCACACCCTGCTGGTCACCGACACCGGCGTCGAAATCCTCACCTTGCCATGACTTTCGCCGGATGACCGGAGCCCTGCTGGTCGCGGGCACCAGCTCCGACGCCGGGAAATCGGTGGTGGTGGCGGGCCTGTGCCGGTTGCTGGCCCGCCGCGGGGTCCGCGTCGCCCCCTTCAAGGCGCAGAACATGTCCAACAACTCCGTGGTGACCGTCGAAGGCGGTGAGATCGGCCGCGCCCAGGCGATCCAGGCGCGCGCGGCGGGACTGGAACCGAGCGTGCGCTTCAATCCGATCCTGCTCAAGCCGGGCAGTGACCGCACCTCGCAACTGGTGATCAAGGGTCGGGTCGCCGACACGGTCAGCGCGAAAAGCTATGTGCGGCACCGTGAACGGCTGTCAGTCATCGTCGGCGACGAATTGGCAAGCCTGCGTGCCGAATTCGACGCGGTGATATGCGAGGGGGCCGGTTCGCCGGCCGAGATCAACCTGCGCGCCACCGATCTGGCCAACATGGGACTGGCCCGGGCCGCGGGCTTGCCGGTGCTTCTGGTCGGGGACATCGATCGCGGGGGGCTGTTGGCGCACCTGTTCGGGACGGTCGCGGTCCTCGAGCCCGACGACCAGGCGCTGATCGCGGGGTTCGTCGTCAACAAGTTCCGCGGTGATCCCGCGCTGCTCGAACCCGGGTTGCGCCAGCTGCACGACATGACCGGCCGGCCCACCTACGGCGTCCTCCCGTACGCCGACGAGCTGTGGCTGGACGCCGAGGACTCGCTGTCGGTGGTCGCGCACCGCGTCATCGGCACGCCCGCCCCGCCGTGCGGCGACGAGTGGTTGCGGGTGGCCGCGGTCCGGTTGCCCCGGATCTCCAACTCCACCGACGTCGAGGCGCTGGCCTGTGAACCGGGCGTGCTGGTGCGCTGGGTCACCGACCCCGCCGACGTCACCGACGCCGACCTGATCGTCATCCCGGGCAGCAAGGCCACCGTCGCGGACCTGGCGTGGTTGCGCGGTCAGGGCCTGGCCGACGCGATCGCCGCGCACGCCCGCGCGGGCAGGCCGGTGCTGGGAATCTGCGGCGGATTTCAGATGCTGTGCAGTCGCCTAGACGATCCGGTGGAATCCGGCACGACGGGCGTGCCCGGGCTCGGGCTGTTGGACGCCGACATCGCCTTCGATGTCGACAAGACCCTGCGCCGCTGGCAGCGGCCGCTGTCCGGATACGAGATCCATCACGGCCGGGTCACCCGCTGCGCCGAGGCGAGCTGGTTCGAGTGCGGCGCCGATCCCCAGCCCCAGGGTGTGGTGCGCGGAGCGGTCTTCGGGACCCACTGGCACGGGCTGCTCGACAACGACGACTTCCGGCGCGGCTGGCTGCGCCGGGTCGCAGACGCGGCAGGCCGCGGCGGATTCGTGGTCGGTGACGTTGACGTCGCCGCCCGCCGCGACGCGCAACTCGATGTCGCCGCCGACTTGCTGGCATCCCATCTCGACATCGACGGTATTCTCAGCTTGCTTGATGGTCCCCCGCCGCGGCGACCGCATCTGGCAAGCGCCTTGCGCCCCTAGGGCATTCGCGCCCAGCGCGGTATGAACGCCGCCGTTGACGACGCGGCCGAAAAACGAATTTGCGTACCAGATGCCGAAGAATCGTCGCGCACGGATGCCGTTTGGTTGTAGCGTGCTGGGGTGTCCTCGATGATGACCACCCTGGACGGATTCCCCGTGCCGGTGGTGGTGGCCGGCCCGGAGAACGGCGTCGTCGTCGTCATACTGGGCGACGAAGACCGCGTCCCGGCGGCGTACGACGCGGTCTGCGAGCGCCTGCACACCGCATCGCTTCGGACGGTCGTGGTCGGCTTCGATTCTCGGCTGACCCCCAAGTCGCTCATCGGCATCCTCGACGCGCTGGGCATCGGCTGGGCCGTGGTGATGGGCGATCGCGCCGGCGCCGAGCTCGCCTGGGAGCTGACCGCCACGCGGCTGGGCCGCTTCGTCGGACTGGTGGTGATCGACCGCGGCCACCCGCGGGCCTCCAACTACGAGGGCGCCGTCACCGACGGGCACTGCCCGCCGGTCGAGATCGGCACCACCGTGTTGGTCAGCTCGCCGGCCGCCCGGGCCGTGGCGCAGGCCAGCCAGCGCTACGTCTACGCCGATTACCGGGTGGTGCACCTGGGGCGCCGCAGCGTGCAGGAGTCGACGGCGCAACTGGCCGCCGAGATCATTCTGCGCACCAGCACCTGGTAGCGCCTGGTTGACTGACGGTCATGGCCAGTGAAGAACCTGCCGTGACCGATCCCGGCGCCGCGATGCTGTCGTTGACGGACCTGCAGCGATTGGTGGGCGCCGCTGAGGTGGACACGGTCATCGTGGCGTTCGCCGACATGCAGGGCCGGCTGGTCGGCAAGCGGATCGACGCCCGGTTGTTCGTCGACGAGGTGGCCACGCACGGCGCCGAGTGCTGCGGGTACCTGCTCGCCGTCGACGTCGACATGAACACCGTGAGCGGCTACGCCGTGTCGAGCTGGGACACCGGATACGGCGACACGGTGCTGCGGCCCGACCTGTCCACCCTGCGGCGCATTCCCTGGCTGCCCGGCACGGCGTTGGTGATCGCCGACGTGGGTTGGTCCGACGGCAGCCCGGTCGCCGTGTCGCCGCGGGCGATCCTGCGCCGCCAACTGGACCGGTTGGCCGAGCGCGGCCTGGCCGCCGACGTCGCGACCGAGCTGGAATTCATCGTGTTCGACGAGCCCTATCGCCAGGCGTGGGCCAACGGCTACCGCGGGCTGACCCCGGCCAGTGACTACAACATCGACTACGCGATCGCGGCGTCCTCGCGGATGGAGCCGCTGCTGCGCGACATCCGGCAGGGGATGATCGGCGCCGGCCTGCGCTTCGAGGCCGTCAAGGGCGAATGCAACAGGGGACAGCAGGAAATCGGTTTCCGCTACGCCGACGCGCTGATCACCTGCGACAACCACGTCATCTACAAGAACGGCGCCAAAGAGATCGCCGACCGGCATGGCAAGAGCCTGACGTTCATGGCGAAATACGATGAGCGAGAAGGCAACAGCTGTCACGTGCACCTCTCGCTGCGCGATTCGCAGGGTGGTGCCGTGTTCGCCGATCCCAGCCGCCCGCACGGCATGTCCTCGACGTTCTGCAGTTTCCTGGCCGGCCTGCTCGCCAGCCTGGGCGAGCTCATGCTGTTCTATGCGCCGAACGTGAACTCCTACAAGCGATTCGCCGACGGCAGTTTCGCGCCCACCGCGCTGGCGTGGGGTTTGGACAATCGCACCTGCGCGCTGCGGGTGGTCGGTCATGGATCCAACACCCGCGTCGAGTGCCGGGTGCCCGGCGGCGACGTCAACCCGTATCTGGCGGTGGCGGCCATCGTCGCCGGAGGGCTGTACGGTATCGAACGGGGCCTGGAGCTACCGGAGCCCTGCGCGGGAAACGCCTATCAGACTCCCGGCGTCGAGCGGTTGCCCGTCACCCTGGCCGAGGCGGCCTCGGCGTTCGAACGCTCGGCGCTCGCGCGGGACGCGTTCGGCGACGACGTGGTCGCCCATTACCTGAACAATGCGCGGGTGGAGTTGGCGGCCTTCAACGCGGCGGTCACCGACTGGGAGAGGATGCGTGGGTTTGAACGGCTCTGAGTTCGACGGTGGCGACCCGCTGCGCCCGGCTGCGCCGCGCTTGCGATCGCCACTGTCCGACGGTGGCCGCCCGCCCCGCCCGGTGATCGGCCTCACGACGTACCTGGAGCGGGTGCAGACCGGCATCTGGGATATCCCCGCCGGGTATCTGCCCGCCGACTACTTCGAAGGCGTCATCCTGGCCGGCGGGATCGCGGTGCTGCTGCCACCGCAGCCGGTGGACGCCGAGATCGTCGATTCGGTTCTCGACAGCCTGCACGCCCTGGTGATCACGGGCGGCTACGACGTGGACCCCGCCAGCTACGGCCAGCAACCCCACCCGAGCACCGACGCGCCCCGCACCGACCGCGACGCGTGGGAGTTCGCGCTGTTGCGTGGCGCGCTGCGGCGGGGCCTGCCGGTGCTCGGAATCTGCCGCGGCGCACAGATACTCAACGTCGCCCTGGGCGGCACGTTGCACCAGCACCTGCCCGATGTGCTCGGGCACAGCGGACACCGGGCGGGCAACGGCGTGTTCACCCGGCTGCCGGTGCGCACCGTGGCGGGCACCCGGCTGGCCGCGCTGGTCGGGGAGGCCGCCGATGCGCCGAGCTATCACCACCAGGCCATCGACAAAGTGGGGGACGGCCTGGTGGTCAGCGCGCGGGACGGCGACGGCGTCGTCGAGGCGCTGGAGCTGCCGGGGGACCGGTTTGTGCTTGCCGTGCAATGGCATCCGGAGCAGTCGCTGGACGATCTGCGGCTGTTCACCGCGATCGTGGACGCCGCGCGGTCCTACGCGGGACGCGTGAGCTGAGGTGAGCACCGCGCAACTGATCAACCCGGCGACCGAGGAGGTGCTGCGGTCGGTCGAGCACGCCGACGTCGCGGCGGTCGACGACGCGGTGCTCCGGGCGCGGGCGGCCCAGCGCAGGTGGGCGCGGTTGGCTCCGGCCGAACGGGCCGCCGGCCTGCGGGCCTTCGCCGCCGCCGTCGACGCCCATCTCGACGAGCTGGCCGCCCTCGAGGTCGCCAACTCGGGGCATCCCATCGCGTCGGCCGAGTGGGAGGGCGGTCACGTCCGCGACGTGTTGAACTTCTACGCGGCCAGCCCGGAACGCTTGTCCGGCAAGCAGATTCCCGTGGCCGGCGGCCTGGATGTCACGTTCAACGAGCCGATGGGCGTGGTCGGCGTGATCACCCCGTGGAACTTCCCGATGCCCATCGCGTCGTGGGGTTTCGCGCCGGCGCTGGCCGCGGGCAACGCCGTGCTGGTCAAACCCGCCGAGGTGACGCCGCTGACCACGATCCGGCTCGGTGAGCTGGCGGTGCAGGCCGGCCTCGACGCGGACCTGCTGCAGGTGCTGCCGGGGCGGGGCGCGGTGGTCGGGGAGCGGTTCGTCACCCACCCCGGCATCCGCAAGATCGTGTTCACCGGGTCCACCGAGGTCGGCAAGCAGGTGATGTCCCGTGCGGCCGCACAGGTCAAGCGGGTGACCCTCGAACTGGGCGGCAAGAGCGCCAACATCGTCTTCGCCGACTGTGACCTGGAGCGTGCCGCCGCGACCGCGCCGGCCGGGGTGTTCGACAACGCGGGTCAGGACTGCTGCGCCCGCAGCCGAATCCTGGTGCAGCGCAGCGTCTATGACCGCTTCATGGAGTTACTCGAGCCCGCCGTCACGCGCGTCGTCGTCGGCGACCCGGCGTCTCGGGACACCGAGATGGGGCCGCTGGTGTCCGCGGCGCACCGCGACAAGGTGGCGTCGTACGTTCCCGACGACGCCCCGGTCGCGTTTCGCGGCACCGCACCGGACGGCCGCGGATTCTGGTTCCCGCCAACGGTTCTGACGCCACCCCGGACCGACCGCTGTGTCACCGACGAGATCTTCGGCCCGGTCGTCACGGTGCTGGCCTTCGACGACGAGCACGACGCCGTCACGCTGGCCAACGACACCAGCTACGGCCTGTCCGGATCGATCTGGACCGACGACCTGTCCCGCGCGTTGCGCGTCTCGCGGGCGGTGGAAGCCGGGAACCTGTCAGTGAATTCGCACTCGTCGGTGCGCTACAGCACCCCGTTCGGCGGGTTCAAGCAGTCGGGGCTGGGCCGTGAGCTGGGCCCAGACGCGCCGCTGCACTTCACCGAGACCAAGAACGTGTTCATCGCGATCAAGGAGGACTAGGCGGTGGCGGTCGATCTCACCCAACGACTGGCGGGCCGGGTGGCCGTCGTCACCGGCGCCGGCGGCGGCATCGGGCTGGCCGCGGCGCGGCGGATGCGCGCCGAGGGCGCCACCATCGTGGTGGGCGACATCGACGCCGACGCCGGTGGCGCGGCGGCCGAGGAACTGTCCGGCTTGTTCGTGCCCACCGACGTGTCCGACGAGGGCGCGGTCGACGCGCTGTTCGATACCGCGGCGCGCGCGCACGGGCGCATCGACATCGCGTTCAACAACGCCGGCATCTCCCCGCCCGACGACGACCTGATCGAGAACACCGAACTGCCGGCGTGGCAACGCGTTCAGGACGTCAACCTGAAGTCGGTGTACCTGTGCTGCCGGGCGGCGCTGCGCCACATGGTGCCCGCCCGCCAGGGATCGATCATCAACACCGCGTCGTTCGTCGCGGTCCTGGGGTCGGCGACGTCGCAGATCTCCTACACCGCATCCAAGGGCGGGGTGCTGGCCATGTCGCGCGAGCTGGGCGTGCAGTTCGCCCGGCAAGGCATCCGCGTCAACGCCTTGTGCCCGGGGCCGGTCAACACCCCTCTGCTGCAAGAGCTTTTCGCCAAGGACCCGGAACGCGCCGCGCGCCGGCTGGTGCACGTCCCGGTCGGCCGGTTCGCCGATCCCAACGAAATCGCCTCGGCGGTAGCGTTTTTGGCCAGCGACGACGCGTCGTTCATCACCGCCTCGACGTTCATGGTCGACGGCGGCATCAGCGCGGCCTACGTCACCCCGCTCTAACCCAGCTCATTGGCCGCATGCGGTCCGGGCGGCTCGCTGATCGCGACCAGGCGGATGGGTTCGCCGGTCCGGTCGTCGATCGAGCGCTGCAGCAGGGGCGCCGCGGCCGCCCAGGCGCGCGGCACCGACAGCGCACCGACCGGCGCCGCGCGGCGCCAGGCCGCCTCGACGCCATTGGTGGCGGCAGGCTTCGGGAAGAGCGATTGCAGGGCCGCCGTCTTGTTCACCGAATTCAGGTGGGCGATCGCGAAATCCGACGGTGCGGTCACCGAGTTCAGCTTCGACAGCGGCGCGGTGACCGGGGACAGGGACGCATCGATCGTCTGCAGTGGTGACGATGACAGCCGTGCTAAAGCGTCGGGTATCACCGACATCACCTTGCCGCCGGCCGATATGACGTCCGGTGCCGATTGTAGGACCCAACTACGTTCGGCCACAGCAGGATTGCCGGGTGGTTCGGGAAAGGGAGCCATCGCCGTGGCAGCGGCCGCGGCCCGCGCGTAGGCGTACATCGCGCCGGTGTTCTGCGCCCACATCGCGTCGTACTCGGCGTCGGCGTCCGCGATCACGGTGCTGTGGTGGCCCAGACAATTCGTCGAGGCCAGCGCGAGTCGTCGGGCGCAGTTGCCGGCGATCGCCTGCGGCGAGACGGTCGCCGTGAAGGCCGTCTGATGCGCGCCCGCCGCCGCCGCGAGCTGGATGGCCGCTTGCTCACCGCGGGCCGCGACCGTCTCGAGCCAGTCGACGTAGCGTGCGGCTGCGGTGAGCGCCGCCGGGGCCAAGCCCGCGTCGGCCGCAGCCAGCTTCGCGGTCACCGCCCGATAGTCGGCCGCTGCGGTAAAGAGCCGCGCCGCCAGCGCATCCCATGCCGCCGCGGCCCGCATCATCGAGCCCGCGCCGGGTCCCGAGTACATCAGCCCGGAGTTGATCTCCGGAGGTAGCGTCGCGAAATCCATTACAGCCTCCGCCCGAGAGTGGCGGTGTGAGTTGTGCCCGAAAACATGAGGGTGTTCCTTCACGAGATAGACGCGGGGGTTACAAGCCGGTGGGCGAGGCACGCTCGGCCCGGGCGCCACGATCAGCTACGGGCGACGCAGATCTGGGTCAAGATATCTCGGTCGGACAAAGTGACCGCCGGCGCGCGGGATCGGGCGCCGGCGGGCGCAAACCCTATCGGGGTGAACGACAACGGCACCGGCGCCAGCACCGATTGTGCCGACACGCGGTTCCAGGTCAGGGGCCGCTCCTTCGTCATCCACGCGCTGTGGAACGGCTTGCGGTTGGTCTTGTTGGCCGGCGCGCCGACGCGCGACGCCGCCACGGCGGGCTGGCCGAGGGCGGGCAGACGACCGTGCGTCAGTCCCGCGGCCGCGCCGAGTCCTGCGGACCACGCGGCGGGCTCCGGCGGTGCCGCCGCGGAGAAGGCGGGTCGCAGCGCCGAACCCGCGATCAGGGCGGTGAAGGCCGCCAGCGCTGCGGCAACCGCGATGGCCGCCTGCCATCGCCGAGTCTCGCCAACGCCCCGGGAAACCACAGTGCACCGAATGTAGCGCGCAAAGATCGGCGAACGGTCTAAACGAGCTGTGAACTCGATCCGAGCCCGGTGTGTGTTTGCGCAGTTACGGCCCGAAAACGATGAGCGGGATGGCCATCTCCGCCGCGGTGGCTCCGCCGTGAAAGCCGACCAGGCGAGACGTTTCCGGGGGCTCGTGCGCGCTGGCCAGTACCGCAGCGTCACCGGAGCAGACGACGACCACGTCGCCGAGACGTTCCAGGTGGTGCGGGGCGACCGTCCCGAACATGCCGGTGGCCACCGCCTGCTCGCGGCCGTACACGGTGGCGCTGCCGTCCAGCAGCTCGCCCCACGCCGCCCGCACGTCGCCGGCCGCCCCCGGCACGGTGTGCAGATACCGCACCCGCGGTTCGCCGGCCACCACCTCGATTCCCTCGCTCAGCCTGGGGTCGGAGTCGAGGTCGATCCGCGCCCGCTGTGGGACGTTGATGCCGCCGTGGTCGGCGGTGACCAGCATCGCCGCGGTCGGCGGCAGCGCCTCGAGCAGGCGGGTCAGCAGCGCATCGACGTTGGTCGCCGCGTCATGCCACTGCTGCGAACCGATCCCGAAGACGTGGGCGGCGGTGTCGAGCTCGGCGGTGTAGCCGTAGACCAGCCCGGGCCCCGCGCGCAGCACGTCGGCCACCAGCCGCGCGTAGTCGTCGGCCGGATCCGCCGGGTGCAGCTCGGCGCCGCGGTAGGCGGCGTCGGTCAGCCCGCTGCCGACGAACACCGCGGGCAACACCGCTCGGGCGCTCACGCCCGCCGCCTGGAGCCGCTCGAACCACGTCGGCACCGGCTGCCACGTGGCGGGCGGCGGGTCGTCACGCCAGCGGACGTGGTTGAGCACCCGATCGGTGCCCGGCACCCGGAGCGTGAAGCCCAGGATCCCGTGCTCGCCCGGCTGCGCGCCGGTGCCAAGCGACACCAGGCTGGTCGGCGTGGTCGACGGGAACGTGCAGTCCAGCCGGGTCAGTCGGCCGGTGCCACCGGCCAGCACGGAGGCCAGCAGTGGGGCGCTGCCGGCCAGCTGGGGGAGCAGGTCCCAGCCCAATCCATCCACCAGCACGACGAGCACCCGGTCGATCCGGTCCGCGTCCACCGACTCCGCCACCGTCAGTTCGTCCGGTGGGTGCGAGCCGCCCGGGACCCCGAGCAGGGTGGCCGCGGCGGGCAGCACGTCGCGCAGAGAACCGGGCACGGGGCCAGTCTGGTGGCGAAGTCAGACGTGCGCCAGTCGATGGCCGGTCACCAGCAGCTGCCGGTTCGTGCTGTCGGTCAGCGCGCACAGCTGCACCGGCGACAGGCGGCCACACAACCGGCCCCAGTGCATCGCCACCACATCGCCGGCGGCCACGTCGGGGACCGCGCTGTAGCCGTCAACCCACACGTCGAGCGCGCGCGCCGACGGTGTCGACAGCGCCAGCGCCTGACCGTCCCAGGTCAGGCTGCGGCACAACACCTCAACGCGGTCCGCGTCGCGGGAAAGCACTGTGCCGGAAGTGATTCGGCAGTTGTCCAGCACGCTCAGCGGTTGTGCGTCGGTACCGCGGCCCAGGAAGCGCGTCCACGGATATACCCCGAACACGTGGAAGCAGTGGTTGCCGGCCGCCTCGCCCGCCAGATCCGCGGTGAGGTGCGACCAGTAGTGGCCCGCCTGCGGGCCGATGATTTCGAGCAGCGCGTCGAAGAATCGCTGCGGGTCGAGGTCGGCGGCGACGCCACCGCCGAGCCAATAGGATTCGACCAGGCGGTAATCCAACGGGTCGGCGATGCCGGTCAGCTCCGACAGCACTCGCAGATACGGCCAGGCCCCGGAGAACTGCGTCGCCGCCCTGCGCACGTCGGCGACCGACCCGCCCCGCAGGGTGGCTCCCAACGGCGGACCGCAGTAGCCCAGCGCGTTGGGCGCGTAGGCGTAGCGCGCGAACATCTCGGCACCGCGGGAATCGGTCAAGTGCGCCCCACCAGCTTGACCGCGTCGCGGTGCATGCGGCCGAAGTTGTAATAGGCCGCGCACGCCCCTTCGGGCGAGACCATGCACGTTCCGATCGGGGTCTCGGGTGTGCAGGCGGTGCCGAAAACCTTGCATTCCCAAGGCTTGAGCACACCCTTGAGCACCTCACCGCATTGGCAGGCCTTCGGGTCGGCGACCCGCACGCCGGGCATCGCGAACCGCAGCTCGGCGTCGAACTCGGCGAAGTCGTCGTGCAGCCGCAGCGCGCTTTGCGAGATGAAGCCCAGCCCGCGCCATTCGAAGTGGGGCCGCAGCGCGAACACCCTGCCCAGCAACGCCAGGGCCGCGGGGTTGCCACGCTCGGGCACCACGCGCTTGTACTGGTTCTCCACCTCGCAGCGGCCCTCGCGGATCTGGCGCAGCAGCATCGCGACCGAGGCGAGGATGTCCAGGGGTTCGAAACCGGCCACCACCAACGGCTTCCGGTACACCTCGGGCACGAACCGGTAGGGCCGGTTGCCGACCACGGTGGACACGTGCCCGGGTCCGATGAAGCCGGACAGCCGCAGGTCCGGCGACTCGAGGATGGCCCTGATCGGCGGCACGATCGTGACGTGGTTGCAGAACACGCTGAAGTTGGGCAGGCCCAGCTCGCGGGCCCGCACCAGCGTCACCGCGGTCGAGGGCGCGGTGGTCTCGAAACCGATGGCGAAGAACACCACTTGTTTGTCGGGGTTGTCGACCGCGATCTTGCACGCGTCCAGCGGGGAGTAGACGAACCGGACGTCGGCCCCGCGGGCCTTGGCGTCCAGCAGGCTGCCGTGCGAGCCGGGCACCCGCATCATGTCGCCGAAGCAGGTGAAGATCACATCGGGCTGGCCGGCCAGCCACATCGCGTCGTCGATGCGTCCCATCGGGATCACGCAGACGGGGCAGCCCGGGCCGTGCACCAGTTCGACGTTGTCGGGCAGCAGGTGTTCGATGCCGTGCCGGTAGATGGTGTGCGTGTGACCGCCGCACACCTCCATGAACTTGAACTCCGCACCGTCGGTCCCGGCCAGGTGCTCGATGGCCACCAGCAGCTTGCGCGCCGCGGCCGGGTCGCGGAACTCGTCAACGAATTTCATTGCCGCTCCTCGTTACACGATGGCCGACGAATCGAAGGCCTGCATTTCGGTCGTGTAGGCGTCGCCGAGTTTCTTGATGGCCGCCAGCGTCAGCAACGCCTCGGTCTCGTCGATCTTGGCCATCGCGAATCCCACATGCACCAGCACCCAGTCGTCGGGTGCGGGCAGGTCGTCTTCCAGCAGCCGGACGCTGATGGTCCGCTGCACACCACTGACGTCCACCTTCGCCAAACAATTGGCGGGGTCGGTGATCTCGACGATCCGGCCCGGAATTCCAAGACACATCTGATTACCTCCTAGCAGATCCGCGGCAACGGATCCCCGACGAGCATGTCGACGATCCGGGTGCCGCCGAATCCCGTACGCAGGACCACGCTTTCGGCGGGTTGGGTGACGATTTCCCCGACCTCGGCCGCATCGGCACCCAACGGATGCGAGCGCAACGCGTCCAGACCGGCCGCGGCCTCCTGCGGCGCGACGACGGCGACGAACTTGCCCTCGTTGGCGACGTAGAGCGGATCGATGCCGAGCAACTCGCAGGCGCCATTGACCATGGGCGCCACCGGGAGTCGCTCCTCGTCGAGCAACACCCCGAGGCCGCAGGCCTGGGCCAGCTCGTTGCACACCGTGCCGACGCCGCCGCGCGTCGCATCACGCATCCATCGGGTGGACGGGGCGGCCGCCATCAACAGCTCCACCAACGGGCTCACCGACGCGGTGTCGGAGGCGATGTCGGCCTCGATGGCCAGATCACCTCGGGCCAGCATCACCGCCATGCCGTGGTCGCCCATGGACCCCGACAACAGCACCTTGTCGCCGGCGCGCACCGACTGCGCGGACAGCGTGCGGCCCGCGGGGATGACACCGGTTCCGGCGGTGGTGATGAACAGTCCGTCGGCCGCGCCTCGGGGCACCACTTTGGTGTCGCCGGTGACGACCTGCACGCCGGCGGCCGCGGCCGCCGCGGCCATGTCGGCGACGATCTCCTTCAATTCGGCGATTCCAAAACCCTCTTCGAGCACGAACGCCGCCGAGATCCAGGACGGCACGGCGCCGGCCACCGCCAGGTCGTTACAGGTGCCGTGGATGGCGAGGGCACCCAGGGAACCCCCGGGAAACCGGCGGGGCTGCACCACAAACGAATCCGTGGACATCGCCAGCCGCTCGCCGCCGGGTAAAGCCAGGACGGCGCCGTCGCCCAGCGACTCGAGCAGCGGGTTGCGGAACGCCTCCACGAACACGGCGTCCACCAGCGCCGCCGATGCCTTGCCGCCGGCGCCGTGCGCCAGCGTCACGTGATCGTCGAGCAGCCGGGGGCGGCGCCGGCGGAACGACTCGATCCGCTCGATCACGTCACCTTCGCCGAACCGCGGCCCCGACGACAGGTAGTCACTTGCCGGGTTGTTCATCACGCCGCCCCCAAACCCTGATCGCTGCCGAGGTTTTCGTGGACGTCCAGCCACAACTGGTAGCCGACCAACGCCTGCGCCTCCTGAATTCGGTGCACGCTCTGCGAACGAACGACGAAGCAGGCGTCCACGTTCGGGTTGTCCACGAAGGCGCCGCCGTCGTAGCCGGCGAAGCCGATGGTGTACAGGCCGCGCTTGTGCGCCTCGGCCAGGGCGGCCAGCAGGTTGGGCGAACCGCCGCTGGTCGACATCGCGAGCGCGATGTCGCCGTCCTTGGCGCGGGCGATCAGTTGCCGGGCGAACACCAGCTCGAACCCGACGTCGTTGCCCAACGCGGTCAGGATCGCCTGGTCGGCGGTCAACGACCACGCCGGCAGCGGCTTGCGCAGCGGTGGCCGGGCGAACAATCTCGCCAGCGTGGTGCAGTCGGTGCAGCTGCCGCCGTTGCCGAAGGTGAACATCCTTGCGCCGGCGGCGAATCGGCGGGCGAGCTCGGCGGCGGCCGCCGCCAGCAGCTCGGCGTTGGCCTCGAGCGTGGACCGCCGCAACGCCAGGCTTTCCGACGCTTTGGCGTGGGCGGAGGCGGCCAGGTCGGCGAGCAGCGCCGACGGGTCGTCTTCTTCGGCGTCGATGAACGGGTACAGGAAATTGGTGGGTTCGTCGGCCGGGCTCATGAAACGTCCTCCTCATCCACGCGACTGATCGCCATGCCGGCATGCACCAGCACCAACTCGCCGGGCTTCACCGGGTCGACGAGCGTGGTGACCACGTCCTCGACCCCCCGGGCGGTGCGCACCCGTGCTTGTCCGCCGATCGAAGCGCTGACCACTTCGCCGAGCCGGCCCTCGTCGCTGCATGTGACACAGACGTCGTCGTCGGGGTTGGGTTTGAGCAGCCCGGAGTGTTCGAAGCACACATGGGTCAGCTCCCACAGCAGGTGGTAGAACAGCACGAAGCCGCCGGTGGCCGGGACACGCGGGTCGGGATCGTCCAGCCAGAGCACATGATCGGCCATCGCGGCCGCTGGCCGCTCGCCGCTGCCGATCCAGATCGTGGTGGCGCCCCAGGCCGGTGCGCGGCGCATCACCGAGCGCACCTGCGCGTTGTCCGCACCCGAGACCGCGACCACGATGTCGCCGGGCCGCACCGAGACCCGGACCAGATCCACCAGATCGGGCCCGGTCAGCGCGACCGCCGGCAGGGCCCGCTTGCCCATGATCACCGGATGCACGAATTCCACCGCGATGTGCAGCGCGTGCGGTTCCCACGACGGCGCGATGGACCACATGGTCGCGCCGGCGGCGAATCGTTTGGCCAGTGTCAGGGCGGTGGCGGCGAGGTCTTCGGCCAGTTCGGCACTCAGGCCGCGATCGATGGCGGTGGTGATCATCGCGTCGACTCCTCCTGCGCGATCAGCACCGAGACCGCGGCCTGGCCCAGCGCCAGCCCGCCGTCGTTCGGCGGCACGACATGATGGGTGAGAACTTCAAACCCGTTGTGCTGCAGCCTCGTACGACAGGCCCGTAACAACAGCACGTTCTGGAAAACCCCGCCGGTGAGGCCCACCAGCCGGGTGGGGCCCGCCACCCGGGTGACCACCTCGGTGACGGCCTCGGCGACGGCCCGGTGAAACGCCGCCGCCAGCGTCGCCGCTGGCGTTCCGGCGTACAGCGCCGCGACCATGGTCTGCACCATCGGGGCGGGATCGATCACCCCGTCGGGGCGCACCGCCAGCGGCAGCGACGGCCGCGCGGACTCCACGCCGACCGACTGGGCCAGCGCCTCGAGTTCGATCGCGGCTTGCCCCTCGTAGTCGATGCGGTGTCGCACGCCGAGCAGGGAGGCGACCGCGTCGAACAGGCGGCCCATGCTCGAACACGGCACGCAGCCCGTCCCGGTCTCCAATTGCGAACGGATGAGCCCTAGTTCGTCGGCGCTCGCTGCGGCCACCGGCGCCAGGTCGGGGGTCCAGTCGATGTCGGCCATCCACAACTGGGACAGCGCCATCCGCCACGGGTTGCGCACGGCGGCGTCGCCGCCCGGCAGCGGCACCGCCAGCAGGTGTCCGGCCCGCACGAAACGGTGGCTTCGCGTTCCGAGGGCCAAAATCTCACCGCCCCAGATCGTTTCGTCACACCCGTAACCGGTGCCGTCGAAGGAGACCCCGATGATGGGTTCGCCGAGGCGACCGTGTTCGGCCAGCAGCGAGACGACGTGGGCGTGGTGGTGCTGCACCAGGTCCAGCGGGCGCTCGTCCGCGTGGCGCTCGGCCCAGCTGCGGGTGTGATAGCCGGGGTGTAGGTCGGCGGCCAACCGGACGGGCCGGCCGCGGATTTCGCTGAGCTGGGACACCGCGCGCTCGAACGCGCGCAGCGTCTCCCAGGTGGCCATGTCGCCGATGTGGCCGGACAGGTACGCCCGGCCGCCGTCGGTGAGGCAGCAGGTGTTCTTCAGTTCGCCGCCCACGGCCAGCACGGTGGGACCCTCGATGTGTAGGTCGACCGGCAGCGGCGCATAGCCCCGGGACCGGCGGACGGGCAGCTCGTGGGCGCCCTGCTCGTCGTGGACGACGCGCACCACCGAGTCGTCACACGGCACATGGATGGGCCGGTCGTGGTCGAGGACCGCGTCGCACAGACCGGGAAGGCGTTGCGCCGCATCCTCCTCGGTGAAGCAGATGGGCTCGTCGGAGCGGTTGGCGCTGGTCAGCACCAGCGCGTCGGGCCCCGGTCCGGGACCGTCCGGCACCGCCGCCAGCAGCAGGTGATGCATGGGGGAGTAGGGCAGCATCAGGCCCAGCAGCGGGCTGCCGGGCGCGACGCCCCCGGCCACCGCGGCGCGAGGGCGCCGACGCAGCAGGACGATCGGGCGGGCCGGGCTGGCCAGCACCGCGGCCTCGGCGTCGTCGACGTAGGCGTAGCGGCGCGCCACATCGAGATCGCGGACGAGCATGGCAAAGGGCTTGGCGCCGCGCGCTTTCCGTGCCCGCAGCGCGGCGACCGCGGTTGCGTCGTCGACGGCGCAGGCCAGGTGGTAGCCGCCGATGCCCTTGACGGCCACCACCGCGCCGGAGGCCAGCGCGGCCTGGGTGGCGCTCAGTGCCGCATCGGAGCCGGTCACCCGGCCGGCCGGCGAGGTGAACCACAGCGTCGGCCCGCAGTCGGGGCAGGCGATCGGTTGCGCGTGGAAGCGGCGATCCGCCGGATCGTGGTATTCGGCGGCGCAGCGCGCACACATGGCGAACGCCGACATGGTGGTGGCCGGCCGGTCGTACGGCAGTCGCTCGATGATGGTGAACCGCGGCCCGCAGTTGGTACAGGTCACGAACGGGTGCCGGTACCGCCGGTCGTGCGGGTCGAACAGTTCGGCGAGGCAGTCGTCGCACACGGCGATGTCGGGTGGGATCGGCGTGGTCGCCCCGGGAGCCAATCGGCTTGGCGCGATGCGGAATTCGGGCAGGCAGGCGGGGTCGACCGCGACGTCGGCGACGTGGACGCCGGTGATCCGCGCCAGGGGCGGCGCCTGCGCCCGCAGCCGGCGCGCGAACTCCGCCACCCGCTCCGGCCGGCCCTGCACCTCGAGAAACACCGCACCCGAGTCGTTGCCGACAAACCCGGCCAGACCCAGTTCGGTCGCGATCCGGTGCACGAACGGGCGGAAGCCGACCCCTTGAACCACGCCGGTCACCATGACGCGTCGCCGCACCCGGGTCTCTTCGGGCCGCAACAGCATCGTGGCTTCGGCAATTTCGGTCATCTCAAGCCTCCGGGCTCAGTGCGGGGCCCGCGCGGCCCCGGCCCATCAACTCCAGCCCGGCCATGGCCTGTTCGGCGCCGGCCTGATCGGTCTTCTCGACGACGAAGCCCATGTGGATGATCACCCAGTCACCGGGCGCGAACGTCTCGTCCGGCAACATGCCGACATTGACCTTGCGCTGTTCGCCGGTGACGTCGACCAGTGCCAGCTGGCCCTCGAAACCGTCCAGCATTCCGATGACCTGGCCGGGTATGCCCAAACACATGGCTCAGCACCCCTTTTCCGTCGACGAGGACGGGTGCAGCGCGGCGACGATCTCTTCGACCGCCCGCGCCGCCCGGGGGACGGCCTGGGCGACCGGCTCGGTCAGGCCGATGCCCTCCTGGACGCTGCCCGCCTCGCACCCGACGACCACGGTGTAGGGCGGGTGGCCGCCCAGGGCCCGCAGGCTGGCGAAGACGGCGGCCGGGTCCATGCTGTGACCGTCCAGGCCGCTCGTCTCGGACGGCCCGTCGTGCTCGGCCTGAAAGACGTGCAACGTGCCGGGATGGCCCCGGCTGGGCACGGCGTCGACGAGAACCAGCGTGTCCCACTCCTCGAGCAGGTCATAGGCCAGGTGCATGCCACGGATGCCGTAGTCGATGACCTGAACCGTCGGATCGTCTTGGGGCAGTGCGGCGTTGCGGACCACCTCGGAGCCGAACCCGTCGTCGCCCAGGAAGATGTTGCCGATCCCGGCTACCAGGATGCGCGAAGTCATGGTGGCACCCGCGTCGGCTACATCCGCCTCAACTTCAGATAGCGGCGGGCATCGGGCACGGATATCGCGCCGAGGGCCAGGGCGATTGCGACCACCAGCGCGACCATGGCGATGAAGATCCAACCGAGGACTTCCATGACGAACTCCTTTCAGGGGTTTGTGCTGTGCTGCGATTGCAGCGGCTCGACTTCGTCGGGGGAGAAGTACAGGTAGCGGCCGTACCAGTCGTGCAGGTCGGCGGCCGGGTCCTCGTCGACGACGACGGCGACGTGCTTGTTGCCCTCGACGTCCTCGTGCACCGACGTGACGCGGGCGGTCTTGCCGGCGACGAAGATGTCCTGGGCGTCGGCGTTGCGCCGCGGTCGCAACCGGACCTTGCTGCCGCGCGCTACCCGGACCCCGTTCACCAGCACCGCGTCGATCTCGGGGCGAACCGCGTTGTCGGCCATCGGGTCCCACCAGTCCATGCCGTCGGGAATTTCGGGCACCAGTCCGGCGGAGACCTCGAGCCCGTGCGGATCGCGCAGCACGCCGTGCAGCCGGGCCATGGCCTCGGGCGACATGGCGTCGCATTCGTCGATGATCCGTGCGGCCCGCGGGTCGGTGGCCCGGGCCTGTGCCTTCTCGTCGTCGGTCATGGTCATGACGCGCAGGGTGAGGATTTCGTCGATCTCGGTGCAGTCGTACAGGGCGGTGTCGCTCTGTTCGGCGACCTCGGGGTGGTCGTAGAGGATGATCGGCGAGATCAGCAGCATGTCGTCGGTGCCCGGGGGGCCGGCCAGCACTGGGAAGCAGCGATGCTGCGCGCATCGGGACGCCGCGTCGGTCGCGCTCTGCGGCGGCTCGAGCAACGAGACGAACCGGCCGCCAACCACTTCGGCGATGAGGTGCGTTCCGATCAAGGATCGTGCGATGACTGAATCTTTATCGTCCTGTGCGCTCACGGGTGCGCCGGTGTTGGTGACCCGTACCGACACGCGTTGCAGGTCGCCGTCGGGCTGGCTGGTGACGGTCAACACGCCCCGAATCTCGTGGCGTTCGCGGACCAGCCGGCCGCCGTCCAACATCTCGAGGTCGGTTGCCCCCAGTGCCGTCACCGGGAGCGACCAGGGTTGATCGCCGAACGCGAGGGGGCCGAAGGAGACCTCGCACTCCACCGCCTCGTCCCAGGTGAGCCACGATCCGGTCGCGGTGCTCAGCTCGTCGACGGGTTCGAAATCGCCGCCATCGGTGGCCCTTTCGGCCCGCCGGTGCTGCAATTGCAGGAACCGCACCACCAGCGTCAGCGCCCGGGCGCCGTCGACCAAAAACTGTGCGGCAAGGGCATCGTCCTCGCCCAGGCCGGTCTCAACCGCACCGCTTGGCCCCAAAACCCCGAACTGCCAGCGTGATTGGTTCTTGCTCGACGTCCCCCGGTACGGGTAGAGCAGATAGCCTTCGTAGAGCACCGCGTCGGCGACCGTACGGGCCCTATCCCAACTCGACGTCATCGGGTCACCTCGCGATCGGTGGCATCCAGCAGCGAGGTGACGGCGTGGTCGAAGTCGAGCATCCCGCCGGCCGACTTGTAGCGGGCCAGCTCGGTGATGGTTTCGTGGCTCAGCCGGATCCATCCGCTGTTCGGATAGTGCTGTGCGACCAGGTCGCGCCAGACCGTGACGGGCATCGCGTAGTTGTCCTCGCAGTCCCACGACACCTGCTGCACCGAGAACCCGCGCTCGGAGTTGACGAAAACCGTTCCGCTGAACAGGAACTGCAGGGGCACCGCCCCGTCGCGCAGCGCGTGCAGATATTTGGCGGCGGCCACCTCGAAGTCGTAGGTGCAATCCAGCGGCAGGGTGGCGGTGGTGTGGCCGGTGAAGCCGGGCACCATGGCGGTGCAATGCTGCCAGAGGAAGGTGCGCTGGGTGCTGGCCCAGCGTTCGCGGCCGCCGAACAGGTCCATCAGCCCGGCCGCTTCGTCGTCGGAGTAGGAACGACGCAGCGGCTCGATGCGGACCTGGCAACGCAGGGCTATGGCGTGCACCGGGTCGTCGCCGGCCGCGGTGACGGCGACGCGGGCGGTCAACATCGGGCTGACGGTGTACGGCTCGGCCGTCACGTCCAGCACGTCGAAGCTGACGTTCATGGGAGTGTCTTCACGGCGCGGGCGGCGAGCCGGTCGAAGAAGCCGTCGATGAATTCGCGGGCCTGCTGGCCGCCGTCGAAGCCGCGCCATAACATGCGCAGGCGTCCGACGAATTCGTAGCAGGCGTCGATCGGGACCAAATACGTTTCCGGTTGCGGCAATTCCCCATCCTGGGCGCTGTCGGCGACTCGGACCAGCAGCGCCTCCACGTCGTCGGCGAGCAAGCTCACCCGTGAGTCGGCGTCGCGGATGGTTTCCCAGACCTTCATGTCCAGCTCGGATTCGCATGCTCCGGCCGGTCCGGGGTAGAAGGCGACGGTGTGGCCCAGGGCGGAGTTGGTGAAGAAGAAGGCGACCCCCACCGGGATTTGCAGCGCCTTCCACACCAGGCGATCCAGCGCGAAATCGGGAAAAGACAGGTACCGGTCGGGCACCGCGCGGTAGCGCAGGTCGGCCGCCGAGTCGGTGAACAGCAGATAGCAGGCGCGGCAGACGCACATGAGTTGGCGGCCGGCCACATTGACCACGTGCTGGTGCTCGTCGGCGATCGGCTCGGCGCACATCTCGCAGCGTTCGCCCGCGGGCTCGGGGGCGCGCCGGTCGCTCCTGATGCGGGCCAGGACGTCGAAGGGACCTGTCATATGCGCCGCTCCTCAGCATCACTTCGTTCTGCATCGTCGCCGGCGGTCATGCCGGCGCGCCCATCGCGTCGGCCCGCAACGCCACCGACAGCAGGCCGTCGTGAGTCAGCAGGGGAATCGGTTCGAGATGAGCGGCCGAACCATCGACCGCCGCGGTTCCGGCGTGGACGACGTCGAAATCCGTCCCGCAGCCCGCGCAGCGCAGCAGCCGCTCGCGCAGTTGGGAACCCGCCATCGAGGCGGCGCACACCGGGCAGTGATCCCGGTAGGCGAATGTCCGATCACCCACCCGGCAGGCCAACATGGTCACGCCGTCGATGACGAATCCCGCGACGTCACCGGGGTGCAGCTCGGCAAGCTCGGGGGCCGCGTGCCAGGTGGTAGGTCCATGTCCGTTCGAATGCACGTGCGCCAGTAGCGATTCGGCGGGGATGACGCCCGCCGGAGCGGTCGTGTCGGCGGCGGCGACCGCCTCGATCGAGGAGACCTCCGGCGCCGCCGCGCGAACCGCGTCCTGCACGGCCAGCTCCAGGGTGACCGCCGACGACGGGCAGCTCTTGCAGCTGCCTGTGAACGCCAGCCGCACGGTGAATTCGTCCGGGCGTTCGCCTGGAACGACCTCGAGCAGGTCGACGTCGCCGCCATGCGAACCCAGGTAGGGGCGCACCCGATCCAGCGCATCGGCGACCCTGCGGTGCACGTCGTGCGGATGCAGGCCGTGCACCAGGAGCAGGCTGGCCACCAGGTCGTCGGTGGCCAGCCGCTCGACCAGCCCCCCGTCCGGCCGGGGCTCGGCGGCCATCCGCATGATCCGCTCCAGCCCGGCGCCGTACAGCCCGACTACCTCGCGAACCAGTTGTTGCGCATGGTCATACGCGGCGGCCCCGCCCGCGGCGCAGGAATCCAGCAGTGTCTGGATCCGATCGCCAGCTGTGCGCCACTGCGTGTCGGTCTCGGGGTTCGCCGGGCGATCCGCCATGCGTCACTCCTTTAACGGTGCCGACCCGCTGCGCCCGGCTCCGCCATGTGTCACTCCGCAGCGGGTGACTGGGTGGGCGTGTGCAGTCTGTCGAGCGTCTTGCCCTTGCCCAGGTACATGTGCACACCACATGGCAGGCACGGATCGAAGCTGCGCACCGTGCGCATGACGTCGATCCCCTTGAAGCTGTCCCGGCCGTTCTCCTCGAAGATCGGTTGCCCCTGCACCGCGTCCTCGTACGGGCCTGGGGTGCCAAAACTGTCGCGGGGGTTGGCATTCCACGGTGTGGGCGGGTACGGGTGGTAGTTGGCGATCTTGCCGTCCCGGATCACCATGTGGTGGCTGAGCACGCCGCGCACCGCCTCGGTGAACCCGCATCCGATGGCCTCGTCGGGCACCTCGAAGCGCTCCCACGTCTTGGTGCGCCCGGCGCGGATCTCCTCGAGCGCCTTCTCGGCGAAGTGCAAAGCGCACGCCGCCGCGTAGGCCTGGAAGTAGGTGCGCGCCCGGTCACGTTCGATCGTGTTGCTGCCGTACTTGGGGATGTGCCACTCCAATTCGACGGGCCCCTTCAGTGCCGTCTTGGGCAGGTTGATCTTGACGCTGTTGCCGGTCGCCTTGACGTAACCGATGTCGACCAGGCCGGCCAGCGCCGTCGACCACAGCCGGGCCAGCGGGCCGCCGCCGGTGTCCAGCGCCAGGTGGTCCTTGCCGTCGAACCAGCGCGGTGACATCACCCAGCTGTACTTGCCGCCCTCCATGTCGCGCTTCTGCGGGTGCGGGTTGGTGTGCTGGTTCCACGGGTGGCGTCGGTCCACCGAGTTGCCCAGCGGATCGGTCTTGACGAACATCTCCTGGTCGGTCCAGTCGTCGTAATACGAACTGCCCAAAAGGATTCGGATGCCCAGGTTGATGTCCACCAGCGAATGGGTGACCAACTTGCCGTCCACCACTACGCCCGGGGTGACGAACATGGCGTTGCCCCAGCGCTCCATGTCCTTGTATTCGAAGTTGCACACCTCGGGGTCCTGGAAGGAGCCCCAGCAGCCCAGCAGGGTCCGGCGCAGCCCGACCTTCTCGTAGCCGGGCAGAGCCTCGTAGAAGAAGTCGAACAAATCGTCGTGCATGGGCACGACCTTCTTCATGAACTCGACGTACCGCATCAGGCGCGTCATGTAGTCGGTCATCAGCTGGACGGTCGCGACGGTGCCTACCCCGCCGGGGTAGAGCGTCGACGGGTGCACGTGGCGGCCTTCCATCAGGCAGAACATCTCTCGCGTCCAGCGGCTGACCACCAGCGCCTCGCGGTAGAACTCACCGCTGAACGGATTGAGCGAGCGCATGATGTCCGCGATCGTCCGGTACCCGTGGGCGTCCGCGTGCGGGGCGGGCGTCTTCTCGGCCAGCGACAGGATGCTCGGATTGGTCTCGGAGACCATCTTCTCGCAGAAGTCCACGCCGACCAGGTTTTCCTGGAAGATGTTGTGGTCGAACATGTATTCCGCGGCCTCGCCGAGGTTGACGATCCACTCGCCCAGATGCGGTGGCTTGACGCCGTAGGCCATGTTCTGCGTGTAGCACGAACAGGTGGCGTGGTTGTCACCGCAGATGCCGCAGATGCGGCTGGTGATGAAGTGGGCGTCGCGAGGATCCTTGCCCTTCATGAAGATCGAGTAACCGCGGAAGATCGACGAGGTGCTGTGGCACTCGACGACTTCCTTGTTCTCGAAGTCGATCTTGGTGTAGATGCCCAGGCTGCCCACGATCCTGGTGATGGGGTCCCAGGCCATGTCGACCAGTTGGCCAGGTTCCCGCTTGGCTTGGGTGGCGTCAGGGCTGATGGTTGTCATCGCGTTACTTCTTCCCGCTGTGGCTGCTTGCGCGTCGGCTGATGCGGCGACGGCTCTTCGGCTACGAATGTGGATAAGGAGCGCACCGACCCGGTAGGTGACCTACCAGGTGCGGCGCGCTCCAGTGGTGAGTTGGTCGCCGTTGTGGCGCCACCGCGGCTCCTTGTCGACGGTGCGTTCCGTGATACCCCTCAGACTGCGAATCACGGCTCCGTACAAGCCCGACGCGGTGCTCGAGATCTTGCCGCCCGGCGGCTCGTCCATGAACGGCATGAACTTGTCCGGGAACCCCGGCATGGTGCAGCCAATGCAGATTCCGCCGACGTTGGGGCAACCCCCGACGCCGTTGATCCATCCGCGCTTGGGCACATTGCATTTGACCACGGGTCCCCAACAGCCAAGCTTCACAATGCATTTCGGCGACCCGTACTCGGTGGCGAAGTCGCCCTGCTCGTAGTAGCCGGCCCGGTCGCAGCCCTCGTGCACGGTCTTGCCGAACAGCCACTGTGGCCGTAGCGCGTCGTCGAGCGGGATCATCGGTGCCTGACCGGTCGCCATGTACAGCAGGTAGGTCAACGTCTCCGACAGGTTGTCCGGGTGGATCGGGCAGCCCGGCACGCACACGATCGGGATGCCCGCCTTGCTCTTCCAGTCCCAGCCCAGGTAGTCCGGCACGCCCATCGCCCCCGTCGGGTTGCCGGCCATCGCGTGGATGCCCCCGTAGGTGGCGCAGGTCCCCACCGCCACGATGGCGGTGGCCTTGGGCGCCAACCGGTCGAGCCACTCACTGGTGGTCATCGGCTGCCCGGTGGCGGGGTCGTTGCCGAAGCCGCACCAATAGCCCTCGTCCTTGATCTTCTCGTTCGGGATGGAGCCTTCGACCACGAGAACAAAGGGTTCCAGCTCGCCGCGATCGGCTTTGAAGAACCACTCCAGGAAGTCGTCCGCGCCTCCGTTGGGTCCGCATTCGAAGTCGATCAGGGGCCAGTGCACCGCGACCTGGGGGAGTCCGGGCAACGCTCCCAAGGCGATCTCCTCGACGCTGGGCTGGGTGGCAGCAGTCAATGCCACCGAATCGCCGTCACAACTGAGGCCCGCGTTTATCCATAGAACATGGATCAATGTTTGTTCTGCCTTGACTGCTGCTTCCGTTGGCATGCTGCAGCTTTCCGGAGCCGGGCTGGGGCTCCTGGCGCCGCCGGAGTCGACCGTCGGCCCACTTGCGCAGCGCTATTTTTTGGGTCTACTCCCGCTATTGGGCGTTGTCAACGGTTCGACATTACTGATTAGTAGGCACATGTTGTACAGTGGTGAAAAGCCTTGTCGCGCTTAGCTGATCCGCCGCGACGGTTGCGTCGAAACGGGGCGCTGCTCCTGCGAACGTTTCGCAGGAGTGCGCGGGCGGAGGCGCCGTTCAGTCCTCATCCGTGGCGAAGCGCCGCAGCCAGCCGAACCACGCGGCCATACCATCGCCGGTGCGGGCACTGACCGGCAAAATCGAAGCTGTCGCATTGACTTTGCGGACGTGGGCGATGTAGCTGTCGACGTCCACGTCCAGGTGGGGCACCAGGTCGATCTTGTTCAGCAGCACCACGTCGACAGACCGGAACATCACCGGATACTTCAGCGGCTTGTCCTCGCCCTCGGTCACCGAGTAGACCATGGCCTTGGCGTGTTCGCCGACGTCGAATTCCGCCGGGCAGACCAGATTGCCGACGTTCTCGATGACCACCAAATCCAGCGCGGCCAGGTCGAGGCCGCGCAGTGCCCGGTTGACCATGGGCGCGTCGAGGTGGCACTCGCCACCAAATCCGTTGCTGGTGTTGAGCAGTGACACCTGGGCGCCGCGGCCCCTGAGCTTGGCCGCGTCCAGGTCGGTGGCGATATCGCCCTCGATCACCCCGATGGCCAGGTCGCCGGCGAGTTCGTCGAGAGTGGCCTGCAGGATGGTGGTCTTGCCGGAGCCCGGGGAGCTCATCAGGTTGAGGGTGCGTACCCCGTTGCGCTCGAACGCCGCCCGATTGGCGTCGGCCCGCATGTCGTTCTCGGCGAAGATCGCCTCCAGCACCTCGACGCGCTGGCCGCCGGTCTGATAGCGGCTGTGGTCGCCGCGGTCGTGGTCGTGCGGGAGGTCATCGTGGGAGTGGGTGTGCACGGTCCCGTCGTCGTGCCGATGAAATCTACCCATCGTCAACGCCTTTCACGAGACATCTTTTTCATGACACGTCCAGCGAGGTCACCAGGAATTCGTCGCCGCGCAGCACCTCGACGTCGGGACTGTCACACCGCGGACACCAGATCGACCAGGGCGAGGTGATCTCGGACTGCCCGCCGCAGGCGCGGCACCGGACTTCGGCGCCGACGCATTCGAGTTCGAGTTCGGCGTCCGGCATGTCCTCGGCGTCGCGGACGAGCGTCCAGCAGAAGGACAGCGACTCGGGCACCACCTGGCGCAGCGCACCGACCCGCACCCGCACCACGTCGACGTGGCGGCCGGCGGCGTGATCCCTGACCACACCGGCGATCGCTTCACACAGCGACAGCTCGTGCATCGCCGATCACCGGCGATCCGCGAGCCGGGCGCAGGCCAACGAGCCCATGAGCACTGTTCTACACCCGAACGGCGATTTGCGGTCAGGCGCTTGGTCGACTCAGGAGGTCCACTTCTCTTCGATGCGTCCGTAGCGCCAGACGAGAAGGGCCACCGCCCAGGTGGCGACGAACATGGCGACGACGATGTAGCCGATCGCGTTGAGGTCCAGCCCGCCGATCCAGCTCCAGAACGCGCCCCGCCAACCGAACTGGTCGGCGAACAGGACGAGCAGTTCGATGCTGCCTATCACCCACGCGACGGCCACCGACAGCGCGGTGATGGTGATGTTGTAGTAGATCTTGCGCACCGGATTGGAAAAGGCCCAGCCGTAGGCGAAATTCATGAACGAGCCATCGATGGTGTCCAGCAGGCACATGCCCGCGGTGAACAGCACCGGCAGGCACATGATGGCGTACCAGGGCAGCCCGGCCGCGGCGCTGGTGCCGGCCAGCACCAGGAGGGCGATCTCGGTGGCGGTGTCGAAACCGAGCCCGAACAACAGCCCGACGGGATAGCAGTGCCAGGACTTGGTGATCGACTTGGTGAAGCGGCCGAGCAACCGGTTGATCAGCCCACGGTTGCCCAGTTGCCGTTCCAGTTCGGCCGCGTCGGTGTCGGGATCGTATTCGCCCCGCCGCAGTCGGGTGAACACCCGCAGGATGCCGACCAGGACGATGAGGTTGAGCAGCGCGATGGCGTAGAGGAACACGCCCGAGACGCTGGTGCCGATCAGCCCGGTGTAATGGTGCAGCGTCGAGGAGTCGTCCTCGACCGGGCCGACGACCGCCTTCACCCCGCACGCCAACAGCAAGGCCAGCCCGAACACCACGGTGGAGTGACCCAGGGAGAAGAAGAAGCCCACCGCCAGCGGGCGTTGCCCATCGTTCATCAGCTTGCGGGTGGTGTTGTCGATAGCGGCGATATGGTCGGCGTCGAACGCGTGCCGCATGCCCAGGGTGTAGGCCGTCAGTCCGATGCCGACACCAAATGCCTTGCCGCCCAAGCTGTATTGGGCCGGTGCCACGAGCAGAATCATGGTGAGCCAGCCGAGCAGGTGTAGCGCGACGATCACCGCCAGCATCGTCGCCAGCCGCCACCGCTCCGCCCGCGTCAGGGCGCCGCGAAGCCTGCTCGTTCGTGACGGCCGCCGGTCGATCTCGGTGCTGGCCACTGGGGTCCTTCCGGCGCGTCCTTGCGGTATCGGCTGAGACAACCGGCACGACTGTAAGTACCGCGGCTCGCCAGATGCAAGTGAGTCGCAGGAATTCGCGTGCCGCCGATCGCGCCCGGGACTGGCGATCCGGCCGCATGGGGACGACACTGAACCGGTGACGCCCAACCCGTCGGTACTGGATGCGTCGGTCACCGAGCGGATCGGCGATCTGCTGCGCGCTCGGGGGCTGCGGCGGATGGCCTCGCGAATTCAGGTGCTGGCGGTGCTCGAGCCCGTCAACGGTCACCTGCCGGTCGCCGAGATCGACAAGCGGCTGCGCGAATGCCTGCCGCCCGGCACCCATGCGCCCGACGTGGCGACCGTCTACCGCACGGTGACGACGCTGGTCGATCAGGGGGTGTTGCACGCGCTGACGCTCGAGGGCGGCGTGACGACCTACGGGCTGGCCACCGCGCCGCACCATCACGCGGTATGTACGAACTGCGGCACCATCATCGAGGTGCCCGCCCGGCAGCTGAGTTCGGCGCTCGAGCACGCGATGGCGGGCAGTTCCTTCGCGCTCTCGGAGGCGGCGGGGCTGACGTTGCACGGCCTGTGCCCGCAGTGCCAGGACGCCGAGGGCGACGCGCGCTCGCGCCGGCGCTGAGGTCAGCGCAGGCCCAGTAGGGCGTTCTCCACCACCTCGGGCAGCGCCGGATGGATCCAGTACTGGCCGCGGGCCATCTCCGGCGCGGTGAGTCCGAAGCTCATGGCCTGGACCAACGGCTGGATGATCGACGATGCCTGGGTTCCCATGATGTGCGCGCCCAGCAGCCGCCCGGTGCCGCGCTCGGCGATGAGCTTGACGATCCCGGTGGTGTCCTCCGACGCCCAGCCGTAGGCGACGTCGGCGTAGTCCTGAATCTTGGTCGAGATCTTGAAACCCTGTGCGATGGCTTCGTTTTCGGTCAGCCCGACGTAGGCGATCTGCGGATCGGTGAACACCGCCGACGGCACGTAGCGGTGGTCGGTGAGTGCCATCGCGTCGGTGTCGTCCCAGTCGCAGAGCAGGTTGTGCTGCACGACGCGCGCCTCGTGGTTGGCGACATGCTTGAGCTGATACGGCGAGGAGACGTCGCCGAGGGCGAAGACGCCACGCGCCGTGGTGCGCTGGTAACAGTCGACGGCCACCAGGCCGTCCTCGACGGCGACACCGGCCTGCTCGAGGTCGAGTCGATCGGCGTTGGAGACCCGCCCGGTCGCCACCAGCAGCGCGTCGGCGTGCACCGTGTGCCCGTTGTCGAGTTCCACCGCGACGTCCGAGCCCTGGTTCTCGGCGCCCACGACGTTGCGGTGGGTGTGCAGCTCCCATTTGCTCGACGCGATGCGGGTGAAGCGCTTGCACACGATGTCGTCGCAATGCCGCAGCAGGGCAGAGCCCCGGATCACCAGGGTGACCCGCGAGCCCAGCGAGGAGAAGATGTGGGCGAATTCGGCTGCCACGAAGCCGCCCCCGACGATCACCAGATGCTCGGGCAGCTCCGAGATTCGCATGATCGTGTCGCTGGTGTAGTACCGGGCGCCGCACTCGAGGATCGCCGGGGGCACCACCGCTCGTGCCCCGGCGGCGATCACCACCTGGTCGGCCGCGAATTCGTCGCCCGCATCGGTGCGCAACAGGTAGCGGCCGTCGGCCTGCACGCCACCGAATCGGGTGCGCTGGGACGACATCGTCTCGCGCGTCTTCGGGCGCATCGACCCGATCGGGGTCAGCGGTGAGGATTACCGGAACGCCGCACCCAACATCGATGTCTACAAGCAGCGCACCCGATTCGGTGGCGTGCAGGCCGACGGCCGCTACCTGTTGCGCACCGATGCGGGCGACGAATTCGCGGC
>NZ_LZKY01000022.1:0-1239 GCF_001673055.1 Mycobacterium sp. 1245801.1 | reverse complement strand
GCTTGCCGTAGCGATCGCGTGTAGGTGTCGCGGATAGATGTCATCTGTTTGAGTGCATCTCGTGTGTCATCGGCGGCATCGGCTTTCGCATCATCGATCAATTTCTTCAGAAAGGCCTCGGTCTTCGCGTCGGGGTGGCCATTCTGCAGATCGTGCTCCGCGGCGTCGATGATGTTGTCGAGCCCTTGCAACTCGTGTTCCAACGTGGCGATCCGGCGTGCCCCGGCTTTTTGCGCCTCAGCTAAGGCGGCGGCAATGTTCTCCAGGTCGCTACCGATTTTGGGCAACTGCTCGGACTGTGCACCAAGCGATTTGACGAGCCGCTGCACTTCAGCCGCATCGTTGATCGGGTGGTCGCCGTTCTGGTGGTTCCAGGCCGCGTCGAACCGTTGCCGGGCTTGCTCAAACGAGTGGTCCGCCTCGGCGGTGTGTCGACCAGCACCATGAAAAGCCTCCGCCAGTTGAGAGATCTGAAAAGGGCTACCGGCCTGCAAGCTCTGGTTGATCGCCCATGGGTCACCGCCAGCTCTGGCGATGAGATCGCCAATGCTTAGCTCGATCAGTTGCATCGCACCACCCGCCAACCCGCCGTCTATGCTTCCGACCAGCTACGACGCTACCTCTAGTGGTATCCGGTCATGTCAGTTCCGGACGCAGCGCCTCACTGCTGTCGCTCCTCGCGAAGCTGGTCGATCAGGGTGGTACTCGGTGCGTGATCATTTGCCACCAAAGCCGCGCACCAAGCGCGCGACACCAACTGCAGATCGGCGTCAATCGCTTCGATATCGCGCATGTCCGAATGCTAAGCCGAGGCAGCGCTTCGCTCACTTCACCCCGGCGAACGGCGCAGATTCTTTATCTCGAAGGTGACTGATCGCTGGCGTAAGACCACCGACTTTATGCGGCCGTCAGCATCGGTTTGAGGCAGATCGTCGTCGGACCGGCCTGACGTCGCTGGGATTCGCTAGTGAGATGAAGCCGTGTCTGCGCTGCGTCGAGGCTAGTACATAGTGAATAGCGGCCAACGGCGTCCGCCCGTAATTTTCTACCCATGCGAGACCTCGCGACCATCGATGGCGAATCCGCCTGGTGACGCGAGCGCGCCTAGCGGCTCGATAACTCTGCGACGGCATTCCAGTACCACATTGATCGATCAGGCGCTCGACGAGCGAACGGCGGCAAATTGCACCGCAGCGTCGGCTTGAACCGGCGTGGAGAGGTTACCAGCGGGGTAGCGTC
>NZ_LZKY01000021.1:0-12822 GCF_001673055.1 Mycobacterium sp. 1245801.1 | reverse complement strand
AATGCCGGCCTGCTGCGCCCCCTGCGGGTTGTCCTGTGTCTGTTGCGCCTTTTCCCCTGTGGTGACCGCGGCGGCCATGTTCGGCAGTTTCGGCATGAACTGCGACGGGTCGGTTTGGAAGAACCTGGGCACACCGAAAGGCATCAAGATTTCCGCTAGCGCGTCACCGCCGATGCCCGCCAACTGGAAGCCGTACTGCACACCGCGTTTCGCCATGTTGGCGCCGATGCCGATCAGGAACGATGACGCCGGCCCGGCGGCCTGCCCGCCGGCGCCGAAACTGCCCGCGGTGGCCGCTGCGGAGATCGCCGTGGCCGCCGCGGAGGCGGCCTGGTCGATCAAACCGTTGATCGCCTGGGCGCCCATCTGCATGGCGCCAGACCACAGCGACGTGCCGGCCTGGCCGCCGCCGCCCGCGCCCGCGGGGATGTAGCCCTGTGTGCGTTGATCTTTGCCGCCCGGGGCGCCCATCGCGGCAAGCCCGGCCGAGTCGTCTGGTGCTTGTCCGCCCATGAGGGACGACAACGCGGCCGCACCGTTCGGGCCGGGTGATTCGCCAGACCCCAACGGAGTGTCGCTTGGTCCGGCGCCCATGCCCGGCATGCCCTGCATGGCGTTCTTGGCTTGGTCCTGTGTCAGAACGATTTCCGGCTGGCCGCTGGCGTTGTTGATTAGCTGCATGCCCGGAGGCAGCACACCGCCGTCGTCATAACCCTTCGGCGGAAGATTCGGATTCGCCTGCTGCACATTGCTGATGTGGCCGTACTGCGATTTGATGTATCCGATCCCTGCGGCGATATTCGCCACCGGATCAGTGATACTGTTCGACGTCCCGGGGACGTGGTAGGCGTTGAAAGTGCCGGGAATGGTTTGCATTAACCCTTGCGATGGGTGCCCGGCCGCGGCGTTGCTGTCCGACAGGTTTATCGCATTGGGGTTACCGCTCGATTCCCGGCCGATCAATGTTTTCAGGCCCGGCTTCCACGAAGCGTCAGTGCCTGTTAGCGCGAGCGCCTGATCGATCCAGGCATCGAGACCGCCACCGCCAGACGTTAACCCGCTAGGCGCGGCCGAAGGCTTGCTCTGCGGCGCGAGCGCCGCGAACGGGTCACCCGACCCGGGAACCGCCGTATAGCCCGGTTCCACCGCCGGCGCCGAACCGGGCAGCGGGATCACCGACACCCCGGGCTTCGCCGGGATCGGCGACTGGGCACCCTTTGTCGGGTCAGCGCCGCCCATGAAGGGGGCCGCCGCGCGATCCATCAGGTTGGTGCCCGGGATCAGTGTGTTAAACCAGTCCTTGGCGTTGAAACCCTTCTTGCCCTGCACCTGGTCAAGCACACCAGTAGCGGCGCCATGCCAGCCGGGCATAACCGTGTCCAGCGTGGCGAGCGCCGCAGCCACCGGGGCGGCGGCCTCCCCGATAGCCGCAAGAGCCCCGGAGATGCGGCCCGAGTTCCCCGCCAATGCGAGGAAACCGTCAGTGGTGCCCTTGATGTCGTCCTTCAGTGACGAGATTTTCTCCTGCAGCGGAGCGGCCTTGTCCGCGATATCTTTAACCGCGCCGCCGGCTTGGGTTTGGCCTACCGCGTTCAACGCGTCCGCCAAACCGTTCAGCGCGCCCGCAGCGTCCTTGTCCTTAAACGCCGCGACGGCGTCGTTCAGACCCTTGAATCCGTCGACGGCCGGGTTGATCCAGTTCTCAATGTTGCGGGCCGCATCCCCCAAATAGGGGACGTTCTGGATCGCGTCGTGCAGCTCCTCGCCGACCTTTCGGCCAGCCTCCTTAGCGACCCCAGTGATAACGCCCTCGAGGGTGATGCCGGCGTCGTTGGCGGCCTTGTCGACCATGACAACGACCTCTTTGCCGAACTCCTTAAAGGCATCGCGCGCCCGCTTGGTGTCGACCTTCGGCTCTATCGGGGTTTTGCTGACATCATCGCCAGCCTGCTTGGCGCCCTTGTTGATTGCCTCGCGGACCGTCTCGCCGGCTTTTGTGGCGCCCTCGCGGACACCCTTCTCGATAGCGTCGCCGGCCTTCTTTCCCGCCTCCTCGCCGGCCTTCTCCGCGCCCTCCGTGATGGCGTCGTGGATCGTCTTTCCGGCCTTGGTGGCGCCCTTGGAGATGCCCTTGTCGAGTGCGTCGCCTACCTGCTGGCCGACCTTCTCGGCCTGCTTACCGACGCCGGTGATCTCGGCGGTGATCTCTTTCATCGCGTCGCCGGCCTTCTTGACCGTCAACTCGATGTAGCCCGAAGCGAGTTTCACCCCATCAGCCATAAGAAATCACCTCCCGTCATTCACCTGAGAACAGGGCATCCAAACGCTTTGCCCTGTCCGATGTTTCGCCGCTGCTGCGGCCAAGCAGTTTCCGCAACTTCGACCTAGCAACACCCTTGCCTGGCGGGTGCACCCGACGTCGGTTACCTTTCACGCCCGGACGTTTGATCGGTTCCGGCGCGTTGCGGCCCTTCTGGCCGTCCTTTGTTTTCGCCCACTGCAGCCACCGCAAGCAGTCCGCGATGACGGCGAGCAGCATGTTGGTCAGAGTCCAGCCGGCCTCGTCGGGATGCATCGCCTTGTACAGCTCTGTCTCGCAGTCAGAGCGTTTAATGATGACGATCAGGTCGCGCCAGTTGAACCAGTCGCATGGAGCCCACCGAAGCCGCAGCCCGAGTTTGATCAGGTCGGCTTCTAACGCCTCGCCGTGTTCGTCTATGACGTCGACGAGGCCGAGGATTCCCCCACTTCGAGGCCGGACTGCTTCTGCATCTCGCGCAGCAGGTCTTGCGTCTTGTTGCCCGGCACCTGGTCGAGGATCGCCAGATCCTCCGCCGAGAACGCCCACTCGAACACGCGCCACATCTGCTCGTTGTAGTTGTTGCGCGTCTCGCGGATCAGGCCCATGGGGATCACCTGCAGGGACTTGAACGTCAGTGTCTTCTTCTCGGTGCCGCCATCCTCGGTGGGGATTTCGACGTCGAGAGTCAGTGGAGCGGTGGGGTTTTCGGACATGATGCAGCCTTTCGCGCCGAGATGGTTTGCAGCCGGGGAATTTAGGTGGCCCGTGGGGGGAGCGGACCCCGGCTGCATGGAGAAGTTCTCCCCCCACGGGAGTTCGAGCTGTACGCCCAAAAGCGTTGGTTACGAACCCGCGACCACGCGGCCGTTGTCCGACCACGAGTACATGAACTCGCCGTTCTCGTCCTGGAAGCACTCGACCGTGACCTTGTACTCGATCGTGTCGGAGTGGACGATCTTCACGTCGTCGATCTCGGTGATCTGGCCGTCCGGGATGTAACTCCGGTACTTCGCCGTAACCGTGTCGCCGTCACCGAGGCTGGTGTCGATCGTGTCGATCACCCACGACAGGTGCGGCAGACGCTTGGCGTTCTTCTTGACCTCGACGATCTCGCCGTGCTCCGCGGTAGCCGGAACGATGGTCACGTTGGCCGGCCCGTTGATCGCCTTCAACACCTCGGCGTTCAGCGACTCGAGGAACACCAACTGGACGGACTTGCCGACCTCGGTCTGCAACACCTTGACGACCTTGCCGCCGAAGTTGCGTTTCTTGTCGATCTTGCGTTCCGAGGACTCGGTGAACCCGTCCTCGCCGACGTCACCGAGGTTGATGTACGCAACGTCCAGCACGTCGAACGGATTCGGCAGCGACGGGCCTGCGGTGCCCACTGGGGCCGCGTAGATGCTGCCCTCGGCGGTCGGTTCCGCCGCGTAAATGTTCTTGTCATTGACGGCCATGGCCATGTGCCCCTTCCAGGCAGGTTGCAGCCAGGGTCCGAAAGGGAAGATATGTATTCGGTTGTGGTTTAGGGAGTTACAAACTGTGCCCGGAGAAGCACATCAATAGTTGTTTGAAAACGTGGGGACGAATCCCCCGGATCGTCGAACCGTGACGGCTCGCCAACAACTTTCACCTTGCGAACGCCAAGGTGGTGGTAGATGGAGTCAACGACATAGCTGCGGACGGTCTCGCACAGTTCGCCGGCCGCGATCTCATCAACGTCCCAGCACTGGAAAATCAGTCTGCGCCAAGAGAACACGCGCGGCTTATCTGTCGTGCCGGCCGGCGCCGTCCAGATTGTGACCAGCCGGTCGGGGCGGTCACCGGGGACGTTACTGGCGACACGGACGTCGGCGTCCAGGCATGAATCAAGGTAGTCGCGGTAAACCTTCGCCGCATACGGGTACGTTGACCTTGTTGCGCTCATCAGTCGCCGGCCGCCCGGTAGAAGTTATTCACAAGCGTGTTGTGTTTCGCGTTCTTCGCCATCGCCTCTGCGGTCGCGGTGATAACGGTCACACGGAAGCTTTTCTTGCGCAACGGCTTCGGGCCGTCGCTGGACACGAGGTATCCGTCCTTCTCCGCGCCCGTCTCGGCTGCGCTGGTCCCGTCGGCTTCGTTGCAGGCCTGCGCGACGGCACGCATGCGGGGAATGCCAACCTCGTTGATGACCTGGGCGACGATCGCGCCCCAAGCGTCCTTCTCGGTTTTCACCTCGTACGCCATCAGCCAGTCACCCGCTGCAAATGCACGCTCACGCCAGGCGCCCAACCGTGCCAGCCGTTGCGGCAATCAATAATGCCGACAACGTAAAACGGTTTCCCGTCGTCGATGATGAACTGGTCCTGCACCCCGACGTCCATCGGAACGAGAGTTAAATCAACGTCCTCGATGTTGCGGCCAGTGAACCCGTCCCTCTTCCCCAGGTCTCCGAGATTCGGCTTGGCCCGCACTGACCAACTGAAGGCGTCGACGGCCACCGGGTCTGCGTGCTGCGCAACGTCGTTGCCCATGGCGTCCTCGCCCATGCCGGTGAACTTGCTGTACAGAACCTGCTTCACCAGGCCGCCCCGCCGCCGAAAACGCTGAACGGCCAAGACGGGTAGTACCAGTTCGGCCCCATCCAAATGCGTTGCTCGTCATCCCAGCGGGCGATGATTGACGTGCCGGCCATTGGGCGGTACGAATACGCCTCGGCGAGTTCGTCGTCGGTGAGAACCGCGGTCGACGACACCCACGCGGCGCCCGAAGCGCGGAAATCAGCGCCGGCAGTCAAGTCGGTGAACTTCGACTCCGGGGAACCGATGGGCACCGACAAACGTCGCGCCACGATCGACGCCACCGCCACACGCACAGCGTCCGGCACAGGCGGCGCCACATAACTGACGTTCACTATCTCCCCCGACGGCAACGCCCGATGGCGCGAGCCGTGCACATGCCCGACACGCAGCCGCGCGCCGTCGGAAGTCAACACCGACAACGCCCGCCCGACACGGTCTTCCACCGTGACCGGATCGTCATCCTCGTTGGCGGGGGTGTCCAGCAGCGTGACCCAGCCCCCGACAACGGTGCACTGCACCCGGACAGGGCCGGGCTGGAAATCCCGCCCCGCGGCGCGAATGAACGCACGCTGCACCCGCGACAACTCACTCGGCAACCGAGTGCGCTGCGCAGCAGGTATAGCGTCGACGTCCGACAATCCGAGAACTGTCGCGACGTCGGCCGCGGCGGCGAGATCAACCACAGCGGTTAGCTACCCGAAGCCGGGTTGAACACGGTCACACCCGCGGGGCGGACCACCTTCGCGCCGTACACGTGCAGCATCCGAACGCGGTCAGCGAAGCGGTCCTGCGCGCGCAGCGCCTCGACCTCGTCGATCTGCGACACGTAACCAATGGACTGCGAGTCGAACAGCACGAACTGCGGCTCGTCCATTTCCGGCAGCGAGTTCGACTCCACGATCCGCGAACCCAACAGGGAACCGATCGTGCCGGCACGCAGGCCAGCGGTGTCGCCGGCCTCGTAGAACGTGGTCAGCTTCGACGCGGCGGTCCGCAGCAGAGCGGCGAACTCGGCGTTCACAACGGTGACGCGGCCGAACGCGGGAGCGTTGGCCTTGGTCAGCACCTTGTGGGCCTCGTTCAACAGGTCGAACGCCTGGTCACCCGTGGTGGGCAGGCTGCCCGACACCTCGGTGCCGTGCGCCACCGCAGCGTTCGCGATGTACTTGTCCGAGTCGACGGCCAGCGCCTGCCCGGCCGCGGACACGTAGGACGCCAGGTCGCCGGCGGCCTGCTTGCGGTCGATGTCGTCGACGTAGAAGTCGATCGACTTCTCCTGGTCAATCAACAGGTCGACGCCGATGTCCGAAATCGCCTCGGCCGACGTGGTGCGGTTCGCCGCGGCGTAGTCGTGCACGGTCGGCACAACGACACCCGCGATCTTCACGGTGTTGCCCTTGGTGGCCAAACCTTCGTAACTGCGGTTCACCAGCCCGGCGAACACGGTCGCGTTCTGCCACGCCTGAAGCAGCGCGCTGCTCCACAGAGTGGGAATGAAGTGATTGAAAGCCATTGCCTTCTAACCTTTCCTGAGAATGTTGGTTAACGACCGATCAACTTGTCGAGTCGGCCTTCTTGGTAAGCCTTCAACTGGTCGGCGGGTGACAGCTTTTTCAGCTCGGCCTCGCTGGTGATCTGTTTCGGCCCTTCCACGCGGTCGCCGCCCTTGACGGTCGACGTGGATTCGGTAGCGGGAGCCTTCACGCCCTTCAACGCGGCATTGACACGTGCCTCAACGTCAGCGAGGTAACTGTCAGCCGCCGCGGTCATCTCTTCCTGGTTGGCGCCAATCACATACCGCGGGTCGACGTTCTTCACCCGGGCGACCTCGGCGCGGATACGCTCGAGCCGCTCAGACTGAAGTTCGTTGCGCAAGTTGGCGAATTCGGCCTTCGGATCGAAATCCTCGGCGCCATCGCCACCGGTGAACGCTTTCGCGAGCGCCCGAAACTTCTCGGCGTCCGTGAAATTGTCCTTCGCGCGACGTTCCCAACGACGCTCCTCCTTGTGAACAGCCCGCAGGCGGTCCAATTCGGCGCGTTCGTCAGCAGTCAACCCGGCAGCAGAATCGCTGCCCGAGGCGTCAGTGCCCTGCTCGGTCGCCGTGGCGGCGTCCTCAACAGTGCTTTGTGCTTCACCAGAAACAGAGTCAGACATAGCGTCTCCCTAAGAATTTGCGTATCGCAAACGGAATTTCCGCCCCATACCGGGGCGACAACACGAACTAAGCCGCCGAAGCGTCCTGTTCGGGAAGTCTCTTATCGGACACCGGGCCGGTGTCCTCGGCGTCATCCACCGCCGGATCGACCGCAGCCGCCGGCGCCTTGGCTGCCTCGAGGGCGCGGTCGGCCGCGTCCTGCTCAATCTCATCCGGGCTCATACCCAAAATAAGTCGCTGAATCGTGGTGAGAGACAAGCCAGTAGCGCGCGCACTCATCGCCGCCGCATACTTCTCGCTCAACATCACCCGCGCCGGATCCTCGAAAGCAGCCTCGACCCGGTCCACCTTGTCGAATCCCTCAACCTGCAACGCAATCAACAACGCCGACTCGATAGCCAACTTGACCGCGTTCACACGCTGCGTGCACTTGAAGATGAACGACTTCTCCGCGTTCTCCGCGCCGGCCGCCGTCTGATTCGCGCTGTCCGGCACAAGCATCGGCAACGGCGTCTTCGACACCGCCGACAAGTGGCGGATGTAATCCTTCACCGCGGCCAGCATCGGCGCCGTATCCGTCGACTGGCTTTCCCACACCGACACCCCGGGCGGCAAATTCCACAACGCCGCCGGGTGCGGCTCAAACAGCTTCGCCCAGTCGATCGCGTTGCCCTGCTGATCCTTCTGCGGCAACCCCGGGTGGTCTTTGTCCTGGATCTGCAACGCGCGCTGCCGAAACGCCTGCATCGCGAACGTGGTCACCTGATTCAGCACCGCGCGGTTGATGCGGTTGATGATGTCGATGTGCGGCTCGAACTCGCCCATACCGTCCGCGTTGTGATACACCACCACAGGCGGCGCAACACCAGTCTCCACCGCATCGGTATCCGCTTCCCACCCGCCGGACGCGTAAGGCACCAGCAAGGTTTGGTTCGCGTCCGAATAGCAGGCGCGGGAGAAACGCTGCTTCATCTTGTCCGCCCACACCAACGCGTAGTCGCGCCCCTCGTCGAGGTCACGCCACACGCGCAGCGCGGCACGGATCTGCCACGGCTGCAACGGATCAACCGCCGCGATCATCGTCAACGGAGAATCCGCGGTGATCACCGCCGACCCGTCATCGTCATTCCACACCGTCAAATACGACGACCCGAACGTCGTACCAAACTTCGCGAACTCTCGGATCACCTGCTCGATACGGTTGTTAATCGCGATCTGCTCAAGAGCTTTCGCCGCGCGCGACCGCACACTGCCGCCCACCGTGAGGCCACTCATCACGATGCGGTCACACACCGCGTCACGAATCAACAGGCCGAAATTGGTGCGCGACTCGGCCTGGAAGTCGCGCCACGCAGTCTCTGTGTCGCGGGACAGTTCGGGTAGCGGAGCGTTTCCGTTCACGTAACTCTCGAGCAGCAGATAACGCATCCGCTGCCGGTCCATGCGCTGAGATAGCCGTTGAAGCCACACCTCGGGCGTATCGCCGATCCTGGGCACATCGCCCGAATACGCATCAACGTCAGTCAAACGATCCACCTCCTATCAACGAATCTTGAACGGCACGTACACCGTTGGCCCAGGCTTCGCGCCGCTACGCCGCGCATCAAGGCACGCCGTCCACGCCAACGTCAAAGCGACCGCGGCGTCGATCTTGTCTATCTGCCGGCCATCCGCCTTCTGCGGAACCCACAACGCCTCGCCGTGATCGTCACGCACCCGCAACTCGTTGCGGCCCGTGTTCCCCATGTGCCGAAACAGATCCGGCCGGTAAGGTCCATCGCCGAACGTGATCGCACTGCTGTCAACAGCTTCGGCGAGTGCGCGCACCGCGAACGCCATCATCCGATGCCTGTTCGTGTGCCACTCAATGATCTGGTCCGGCCACCGCTGCGACCACCCGGCAACCGTTTCCGTCCAGTGCGGAGGGTCGCAATACGCGCGCCACACCTTGAACCGGCGCATCGTGTCCGCCAACAGCTCGGTCACCTCGGACTCCGGGACCGTCCACTCTTCGACGTCGTCCGGCCGCTCCCACATGCCAAGCAACTCAGACAAGCCAGACTCGATATCCACCGCCACCAAGGCGGTCGAGTCACGGAACCGGGCACCGTCGAAACCGAGCGCGACGAACGCGCCATCCTTGATACGGGCGGGCCGGCACAGCGTGTCCCGCACATGCGGCATGTTGAACGCCTGCGACTCGCCTTGACGCCAACGGTTCAACCACACCCGTTCCCAATACGCGCGGTCCACGCCCTTGCGGTCCCAGTCGCGGGCGATCCGCTCAAACTGACCAGGCGCCCACTCCCCAACCGGGCCGGTAGCCTCCGCGACCGCGGCGACCCGTGCTTCCACGGTCGTCAAGTCGCGGTGTTCCTCGCCCGCCCAGCGGGAAAAGTAGAAGAACGTCGGGTCGGACTTTTTGCCGGCCGCGATGTCCTCGGCGTCGAGCCGCAAATCTTCTTCGATCGACCCCTGGCCGGGCTTGCCGGCGGTGCTGGTGTAAAGCGTCCACGGATCCTCTTGCGGCCGCTTCGGCAAGTTCTGCAACATCGTCTCGTGCGCCTCGCGCATCCGCGGCAAAAACAGGCGGTGCGCCTCGTCGATGTGTTGGAACGTGGTCAGCGCGCCGTCTCGGCTGCCCGGGGCGCCCGATACCGACACCGCGCGACCATCCGCCGTGCCGTTCGCACCGAGCCGCAGGATGCGCTCGTTGCCGATATCGAACAGGTCGGCGTCCTCGCAACTCTCGAGGATGAACTTGACGAACGCGTAGCAAAGTTCGTCGGCCTGGTCTTTCGTGTCGGCCAACATCGGAATGTACGGGCTGTTGACAGGTCTACCCTGTCTGAGCTGCCCATTTGCGTCGAACCCGTTGAACCGGACCGGGGAATCCGGGTGCAACTCCGCGCAAACAATCCACGCAGCGAACGACGTCTTGCCGACGCCTTTGCGCATCTCGAGCGCGACGCGGTTGTAGACGCGGTTGCCGGCCAGCGGGTGCCCCAGCGGGTGCACCTCGTACATCGAATAGACGAACGCGCGTTTCTCGTCGTCGATCCGCGCCGGCTGGCCCGCCAACGAGCCCGGGCCGAACGTGAACCGCTCCTCAATGAAAGCGGCCACCTGCGGCCCCAGTGTCGGGTTAGCTGACGCCGTGTCGAAAGGCGGCACGCACAGAACCGCCATTTATGCGGTTGACCTGCGGTTTTACTGCACCAGGCGTAGTCGCGGGTCGGCGTCCGGCGCCGGCTGCTCGGCCGGCGGCGGCTCTTCCGACGCGCGGCGCTTACGCCCTTTGCGCTTCGAATCTTCGGTGGCTTCGATCTGCCACTCGAGGCGGCGACGCGCCAACGGGTTCGTCCCGTACTCGGCGTCCGCCTTCTCGAGCCGGACCTGCGCTTCCGCGCGTTCCTTCGCTGTCCCGGCGAGCCAGAAATCGTTCATCAGCATCGCGACCCGGTACAGGCCGTTGATGTCCATGTCGACGTACTCGGTGGCCATCGGCGATTCCCACAGGTCAGACCACCATTGCTGGGTGAGTGGGTGCCAGGCGATGCCGTCGGGCAGCGGCGGCGCTTCGATTTCGTGGTCGACGCTGAGGGTGGCCCGGGTGCTAGCCTTGTTGCGGCGCGCTCGGACGGATGGGTCTTTCAGGTGTGCTGGCATGGTTGGCCTCCCGTTGCGGGATCGAACGTCCGTTCGTATCGAACAGGTGTTCGGTGATTTGGCGTGCGTCGCTATTTGACACGGTAGCGAACGCCTGTTCGATTTATGCATAAATATGCGGGGAAGCGTACACAGATGAGTTTGTGCGCCCGGCCGGTGAACTTTTTACCCGGTACTAGGGGTCCCCTGCACCCCTTTTGACCTGCGACGATTCGGGAAAGTATGTGTTACCGACGCTGGCGATGAGCCCCGGGTATTCGCACGCGCGTTCGATTATGCATAAAATTCATGCTTTATGCATTCATGCATGCATAGTCCTTATTAGACACGAACTCGGGCACTATCCGAACGATTGTTCTATCGAACAGGTGTGCTACTCAGTCTCGACTCCATCGCCTCGGCCTGCGTCTTCTGTTCGTGGTGCGGTCGGCACAACGACCAAAGGTTGTCGTCGTCATCGCTGCCCAAGTTGTCAATGTGGTCGACGTCGACAGCTCGGGCACCACAACCAGGCACACAGCACGTCCACCTGTCACGCTTGAGTATCCGCAGTCGTATCTTGCCCCAGCCCCGCGGCCGGCGGCGTGTCCTGCCGTCCCAGCGCACGCTGTGTGTAGGGCAGCAGCGCACACCACCAGGCACTAGCTCGGTGCATCCGTCCGGGTGTGAGCAGTACTTCGGTGCACGGCCTTGGATCATCGCAACGCCAATGCAGCAGCATGGCCACACCACGTGGCACGCTGGCCTGTACGCCACGCCACGCGCCCTGGTGGACGAGGTGCACCGTCACGATGCCTAGCTATTACTGTGGGCTCGTCTGCATGATCCACCAGCGACGGCCATGTGTACGCCACGGACATGCCCTGCGCAATCACCCACCGTGATATCGCTTCATCAATCGGCAGTCTGCATGCATGCGGCAGCGACGTGTACGTCAGCATTGCGTCAACCAGTCCTGTGCGTACAGCAACACCCACCGCATGCAATAGGCGATTACCTACGAACCAGTGCGCATCCTGATCGGCGGCAACCCGCGCACTAATGGCGCTCTGGTATTGCGGCGGCCGCATGCGGCCCAGGTACAGCGACACCACCGGTGAGGGTGACACTTTCAGCGCCGCTTCGAGCTGGCAGTCGAAGTCATCTACGGGTAGCGCGTCGTCCTCGAGGACAACGGTCCAGTGTGAGTGCGGGTAGTTGGCGGCCAACTGCCGCCACACGGCGCGATGGTTGCCTTCGCAGCCGAGCGCGCCGTCGTCGATGCTGACAACTTCCGGGCGCACCCGGTCGGCAAGGTAATCCACCATCTCGGCGCGGCTGATATGCCCAACGACGCCGACAGTGTGGCTCACGCCGATGCGCTGCCCGTCGTTAGCGCGCGAATCTGGGCGGGCGTGGTAGCCCGCTCATAGAGTTGGTAGCGCCGGCGGTTAGCGTCGGTGGCTGCACGATCGGCGTCCGTCGACTTGGCGTCGCGGCGCGCTCCTGTCGCGTGGTACAGGTGATAGGCGGGTCCGTCGACGAATCGGATCGGGCCGCAGCAGATTTCGAATGCGCGTTGCATGGCGGTGTCGTCCCACCAGGCGCCGCGGAACTGTTCGTCGTAGCAGCCGATCTGCGCCAGCGTTGCCCGCGAAATAACGTTGACGGCGCCGGTGGATTTCCGGTCACCGTTGATCTGAACTGCGTTCGCGTTCTGTGGCCGCAGCAGGCCGGCGCGCACTAGGGCGGACTGTGTTTCGTTGATTTCCATGAACTTGGAGAACGGAATCACCAGTCCGGGTTGCGTTTGCGCCAGCATGATCGCCGCGTCGACCTGGTCGTAGTCGATGATCAGGTCGGCTTCTGCGTATACAAGGACGTCGGCGTCGACGAGGTTGGCGGCGCGGTTGTAGGCGCGGGATCGGTTGAACTGTCCGGGTTCGCCGTCATCGACGACGCGCACCGGCCACGGTGAGTCGTCCCAGTGTTCGCGCACGCGTCGCAGGTTCTGGATTCGGTACGGGTCGATTCCGCGGTCGCGCCACGGGATGATGATGGCGGCGGTCACAGAAGCGCGAACGCTTTCTTCTCGCCGTCTTCGCCGATCTCGTAGGCGTTCCAGCCGTAGTCGGCGCAGGCTTCCTCGAAAG
>NZ_LZKY01000020.1:0-714 GCF_001673055.1 Mycobacterium sp. 1245801.1 | reverse complement strand
GTTGGTGCCGATCTGCGCGATCAGGTCGCTTTCGCTGGCAGCCTGCTGACGACCGCTCAGCACAACTTGCGTGGACGCGGGACCGCAATCCCAATACTGTTCCTGCGGGGTGATCGAATGGTCGTAGTCGAGAACAAGTTCGGACACTGTTGGCTGCTCCTGGTCGTCGTCTAGGTACGCGGAAATCTCTGCTTCGGACGGCATGTTGGACGTGATGGATTCGATGTAGTGCTCCTGCGAAGGCTGGGCGTTGCCCTGCCAGTCGCTGGGGGAGCCGACCTGCCGCTTACCCCCAATGACGGTGACCTGACGTTGCGGATCAGCAACGGCGTCAACAAACTGTTCCGGCGGTAACGGCCAATGATCAACACCGAACTCCTCGAGGAATTCCGGAAGTACGGCATCGTGCAGAGCATGTGGCGGATGCTGCTCGGGTTCGCCGTAGCGGAAGGCGATAACCCCTCAGGTAACCCCACTTTGGGGTTCGTGGACTACCAACTCCCTGGCATCGGCACCGACCTCGACAGTCACGTGAAGGCGCTGGCCGACCAGCTTCAGTATCGGCTTCCTGTCGCCGGTCCGTTCCCCGAGGGTGGCTCCGACTACGACCAGGCCAAGTGGATGGCCGTGGTGGTGGGGCAGGTCGGCTCCCCCAGCGACTGGCAGGGCAACGCCCAGCCTTCGCAGGAGCACTACATCGAATCCATCACGTCC
>NZ_LZKY01000019.1:0-561 GCF_001673055.1 Mycobacterium sp. 1245801.1 | reverse complement strand
GCAGCGGGAGGCCGACCGGCTCGGCACCCTGGCTTACGGCAACCCTTGCCGCGGCACGGATTCGATCGCGCCGTGGGCCATCGGGCAGATCAAGAAGACCGGCACCCATGGACTGGACCCGTACAAGCGTTACGGCGCCCCCGGGTGCCCGGCGTTGCCGCCGAACTTCATGGATGATTACCGCGAGGGAGACATCTTCGCTGAGAACGGCGACGACCAAGCGAGCCAGTTGAAGGCATCCATCTACCAGGCGGTAGCTCGAGGGGATTTCCTGTCCAACCCGTACGGGGTGATCACGGAGCTGGTGCACCAGCTACCCAACGTCATCTCGTCGAACATCCCGGCGTTGATCACGTTCGGTATCAGCGTGTTTCAGGCGATCGTCAGCGGCATCGTGTTCCTGGCTGATCAGCCGAACCCGCATTACAGCCCGTATGACATTTCGGGCGGACTGGATTGGGTGCGCAACCTTCTTTCGTGACACAATATCAACTACTAGGCGTTAAGGGGTCAAACATGATCAACCTCGATTGGTTCAAAGCTACCGGGCTGCTGGCCGCG
>NZ_LZKY01000018.1:0-2766 GCF_001673055.1 Mycobacterium sp. 1245801.1 | reverse complement strand
TCTTGTCACCGACAACAATCACGGCGGCGGTCTGCGCTCCCTGGCCCGCGACGTAGGCCTTGACGCCGGCGGGCGGCGGGACGGCGGTGGGCGGCGGCGGTGCGGCCGGGCGCGGTGCCACGGAGTTGGCCGGCGGGGCGGGCAGCGGCGCGACGGACGGCGCGGGTGGGGCCTGGCGGTTCTCGATCCCGGTCAGCGTGTAGGCGACCCCGCCGATCGCGGTCATGGCGACCACGGCCGACATGCCGATGACCAACTGGGAGAACCGAAGCCGCAGCCAGCGCCGGCGTTCCCGCGGCGGCTGGATGACGTTGAGCCGCATCGACCAGCCGGCCGGACCGTCTTCGTCGTAGGTTTCCCCGCCGAACCGCATCCGCAGGTCACCGGGGTATTCGGTTTGCGACCAAGCCAATTCGCGATCGGTCAGCGCCTCGTCGTCGATCACCAGCACGTCGCCGGCGCCGAGGTCGACGACGTCACCGGCGGCGTCGGCCGAAGCGAGCAGCCCGATCGACGTCCGGGTGCGCAATTCCAGTTCGCCACCGCGGGAAGCCAGGATCAGCGCCCCGCTTGCCGCGGCCAGGGCAGGTTGCGCCGGCGTGAGGATCGGCGTGCGGCCGTGCATCGAAAGACGTTCGGTGACAAGCGGTATGCGCGCGCCGCCCCCGACCGTGACCACCGCGGCCAGGTCCGACCAGCTCTTGCGGTAGCGGACCAGCATGTCGTCGAAGGCATAGATGAAGCCGGTCAGCCGATCCTGGATCAGCTCTTCGAGGTCGTCCTGCGTCAGCGTCAGGCTGCAACTGCGCCCGCCGAGCACCGCGACGATGTCGGTGGCCATGTCGGCCGAGAGCCGCTCCTTGGCCGCGCGGCATTGTTCCCTGAGTTCGCCGAGCTGGCCGACACCGGCGGTGCTGGCCGGGTCCAGGCCACTGCCGTGGCCCAGCTCCTCGAAGGCACGCAGCTGCAACTCCTGGTCGATCTCTTCGCCCGACAGCGCGGTGTAACGCAGTGTCGCGCTGACGAGTTCGAAATCCCCCGCGACGTCGACCAAGGTGGCCGACGTGCCGCTGCCGCCGAAGTCGAGCAGCCCCACCACGCCCTCGTCGGGCAGTCCGAGCTCGGACTTGACCGCGGTCAGCGAGGCGATGGCGTCGCTGACCAGCCGCGGCGCCATCCCGCTACGCACGAAGCCCACATGGGTGCGCAGGGCGTCCCGCAGCGCCTGCACCGTCGCCGGTTTCCAGTGCGCGGGCACGGCGATGGAGATCTCCGAACATGCCGCGTCCGCACCCGCGGCGAGCACCATCGCGTCCAGCGCCTCCACCGTCAGCAGTTCCGGGTCGTGCGTGGAACCGTCGGGTGACACCAGCGCGACGGAATCACCGATGCGCTCGATGAAGCCCTTCATCGGCACGCCGGGCTCGGCGAGGTACGGATTCTCTTCGGGCGCACCGACTTTCGGAGCACAGTGCGGGTAAAGGGTAACCACCGACCGGCGGGTAACCGGTGGGCTTCCATTACGCGCAGCGACCAGGTTCGTGGTCCCGATCGACAACCCGAGTGGGTCGTACATAGAGCGAAAACCTTCGTCCATAGGGGTCGGTGGCCAGCGTTAACGATAGCGGCGGACACGCGGAAAGCCGATGCTTCGCAATGTCATTGGTATCCGCTCGATGCGCTTGCGTCACCGAAGCGGTATCGAAAACCCCTTGACAAAAAGCTTTGTGCTACAACACCGTCAGCGGCAGCGAACGCCTGGGCTCGAACTGGAATGTCGATCCGCCGCTGACCCTGACCACCGAAACCTCTGGCAGTTCCTCGGCGGGCGTATCGGTTTCGATCAGCTCCGCCGTCCAGTCGGTGGCCGTCCCGCTAACTCGGACCGCCAGGTGCGGTTCCACCGCGGTGACGATGGCCTGGAGCGGTTGGACGGATTCCGGCGAGCACAACGAGATCCAGGCGGCGTCGTCGTGGGCCGGCGACGGGCGGACGTGCAACCGGTTCGATTCCGTCTCGGCGACAACGTAATCCGCGGGGTTCAGCAGCGGGTGCAGCTCGAGGACCCGCAATACCCCTTCGATCCCGCCAGGAAGCTTCAGCGCCCGGTGGATGCGTTCGGCGGCCACGCCCGCTATGCCGATCAGGCCCCGGGTGCATACGCCGACGGCTTCCTCCTCGCTAGCCGCCCGGGCCCGCACCGCGATCGCGAACGACAGGTACAGCAGGTGCATCTGCAGGCACACCTCGTCGGCCATCCGGACCAGCGCCGAATGGGAGAAGGCGGCGAAGTCGAAGTCGGACAGCAGGGGGCCCGAGTAATCCGCCTGCCCCTCGTCCGAACGATCGATGGCGTCGAGTTCCCATGTGGCGGCGCGGGTTCGGCTGACGATGTCCAGCGCCGGGATGCTCTGCGCCTCGGGGTAGGACTCGTCGATGATGACGGTCCACGCGCAGTGCGGGTGCCGGTCGGCGGGCGTGCGGGGCGGCCGGTGGATCGGGCGCACCTGGGCGCGCGGGTTGGTCGCGATCGCGGTGGCGTCGAACGTCGGATCCTCGATGGTGTGGCACATTCCGAACACGTACTGTTCGCCCATCGGCTCCACGTCGAGCAGGGCGCCGCAGTGGTCGAGCTGGAATTCGCCGTGCCAGCGGTCATGGACCGTGTACCGGAAATCCATGAACTGCGGCGGCGCCCCGATGTCGAGCTGCAGGCCCTTGAAAATCGTGATGACGTCGTCGCCCTCGTAGTTCAGCGCCTTCTGC
>NZ_LZKY01000017.1:0-1154 GCF_001673055.1 Mycobacterium sp. 1245801.1 | reverse complement strand
AGGCAAGGTGAGATCGCCGTGCCTGTCATTGGTAGGCATTGTGTCCAACCCTTTTCTCTCGTGTCGGCGGACGCTTTGAATCTAAACGCCTACCGTTGGACGTGACTATACCTGCTGGTGTCGCATCCGCAATAGTGAGCGCCGTCACCATCTTCGCAGGTCATCATACTTACACGGCTGTAATTAGAACGTCAAGGTGTCGCATGAACGAAAAGTAGGTAGCGCGTGCTGCTTGACGGATTACCGTCGAGTAGGCGACACTTGTTGCACATTCAAAAGCGGCCGCCGTGACGGGCGGTAAACAGCCGAAAGCAAGTGATTACGTTGCCAGTGAAGCACGTCCAGCCCCGAAACCTGACCCTCCTACGTACACTAGTCGGCCCCCAACCAGGCGCCCTCATGTCGGCGCGAAAACTGGCCAGCCGCAGCACAATTCACCACTCTTTTGTGTCCCGGCTCCTCGCCGGTGAATGCACCACCCTGTCGGCGGACCGCGCCGCCCGCATGGCCGAAGTGCTCGGTGTCCGACCGGCCGTACTTTTCCGGCCCATCCCGACAAACAACAAGCGCACTCACATCAAACACGGAGACGCGAAATGAGCGGGACCGCCGCGCCGGCGCGTGTCGTGATGGAGCCCGAGCTGCTGAGCAAGAAGGACGCCGCGCAAGCCCTCGCGGGCATGTCGACGCGCGAACTCGACCGTTATGTCAGGCGCGGTGCTATCACACCACGTATGTTGGGCAGCCGCGTGGTGTTTACTCGAGATGAGGTCCGCCGGTTCGCCACCGAGCTACCCACCTGGGAGCCCAAGTGAACGCCCGGCACGTCGCCGACACCGAGGCCGCGCTCGCCGGCACGGTAGCCGCGCTCGACGACGGCAACGCCCAAATCGCTGCGCTCGAGGACGAACTCGTCGCCGCCAGGTCCACCGTCGACGGCTGGCAGAACATGAGGTGGACGAGTTCGTCGGTGATGCGGCGGCTCGGCATGCGGATGCTCATTTCGTGAGGCCGGCCCATCGGGCGGCGGTGAGTGCTTCGCGGAGGTCGGCGCACGTCGCGGCGAGCTGGATCGCGATGTTCTGCCAGCCGTCGACGGTGGACCTGGCGGCGACGAGTTCGTCCTCGAGCGCAGCGATTTGGGCGTTGCCGTC
>NZ_LZKY01000016.1:0-16000 GCF_001673055.1 Mycobacterium sp. 1245801.1 | reverse complement strand
TGGCCGCGGTGTGGGCGGTCAGCGACGAGCCCATCACCGACGCCGTCAACCACGGCAGCGCCGCCACCAGGGCGGCGCCCAACGCCGTCGCGGCGCACCACCGGCGCGGCCTGCCGCTACCGGGCACCACCGCGCAGGCCAGCGCCACCGTCGCGGCGAGCAGCAGCCCGGTCGGGGTCAGCCCGGCGAGCGCGATCCAGAAGGCCAGCCCCAAGGGCCCGAACCGGCTCGAGGTCGGTGCCGTCCGCAGCGTGACCATCGCGGCCGCCACCCAGGGCAGGCAGCCGTAACCGACCAGCAGGCTCCAATGCCCTTGCAGAAGCCGTTCCGCGATATAGGGATTCCAGATCGCGACGGTGGTGGCGACGAACTGGCCGGGCGCGCCCGCGCAGGGCAGCGTGACCGCGACCAGCCGGGCCGCGCCCCATCCCGCCAGCCACAGCCCGGCCACCAGCAGCGCCTTGACCACGACGCCGCCGTCGACCAGCTGGGAGGCCAGCGCCACCGCGAAGTCCTGGGGGGTGGCGCGCGGCGCCGACGTCAGCCCCAGCGCGGTATCGGACAGATAGGACCGCGGCGTCGACACCGCGTCGCGCAGCAGCAGGTATCCGGGCGCCAGGAGCGGCCCGACCACCAGCAGCGCCAAGACCAGTGCGTACCCGGGTCGGGTCCAGCGCACGGTTAACGCATCCGGGCCGGGCTATTCCCGGTCGTGCGTGCCGGGCGGGTGGGATTCGGTGTGCCCCGCCTCGGTGGGCTCATCCGGGCCGGGCGGGTCGGAGCCGGGCGGACCGGTCTCCTGGCGCGCCTCGGGCCGTTGGGTGGGCAGCTTCTCGGTCTCGGCCTCGGCGCCGGGCACCGGTTCCTCCAGGCCGCTGCGGCCGAAGAAGTCCTGGTCGCCGCGGTCCAGGCCGGGGTCGGTCAGCGCGCTCTCGCTGCGCAGGCTGAACGACGCGAGCAGCCCCCCGCCGATCAGCGCGATCAGACCGACCGCGGTGAAGGTGATCGGCAGGACGCGCGACCACAGCGCCAGCCGGTCGCGCTCGTCGCGGGCGGCGTTCACCTGGGATTCGACGGTGTCCTGGTTCGAGGTGACCTTGTAGTCGGCCAGCGTGAGCTCCGGCTTGAGCGGATCGCGGGCGAAGTAGTGATCGGCGTGCTCGGTCTGTTTGACGATGGTGCCCGACACCGGGTCCACCCAGAAGGTGCGCTGCGCCGCGTAGTAGCGGGTCATGGTGATCTGTTCGTTCGGGTCACCGCCCTGCACGCCCCACATCGCCGCCGACGTGGTCTGCTTGGCATCCTCGTTGCCCGCCAACAGCGACGGGTAGGCCACCGGGGCCACCAGCTTGCCGTCGGCGTTGTAGCCGACGTTCTGGGTGAACTTGTACGTGGTCAGCCCGTTGACGTCTTCCTGGGTGTCGTAGTTGACGTCGAACGCCTTCTGCGCGATCGGATCGAAGTAGGGGTAGGTCTTCTTCTCGGTGTGGAACGGGAACCGGTAGGACAGCCCGTCGTGGCGCAGCGGCATCGCGGTGGGCGGGTTCTCGTCGTTGACGGCACGCGGCTTCTGGACCGAACCGCCGGCGTGGGTGTCGTCGGAGACGGCCAGCGCGGTCTTGCGGTTGAGCGTGACGGTGTCGACGATCGCCAGCAGCAGCCCGCTGTCCTTCTGCTTGTCCGTGCGCCGCAACGAACTTCCGACCTGCAGCGTGACCACGTCGGAGTTGGCGGGCGACTCGACGCTGATCTGCTGCTGGGAGACCAGCGGCACGTTCTGGTTGACGATGACGTGGTCGGTCGACAACGACGCGGAGTCCAGTGCGGTCCCGGTGCCGTCACCGATCAGCGTGGCGTCGATGTTCAGGGGCACCTTGGTGATCCTGCTGGTGGTGTACGTCGTCAAAAGCAGCGCGGCGATCAGCAGGGCGGCTCCGAGTCCGATGATCCCGCATGCGGCGAACCGCAACATGACTGCTCGGTTCACGTCGCTGTGCCCTCCTCAATTTCCTTGCTTCATCAGCCGCGACCCGACCCGAGCAGGCAAGCCCGGGGCAAACTCGTTTGACCCTAACAGCAGAAAGTAAGGCAGCGACTTACGAACCTGTTGCTCGCGCGGACGGGTCCTTCGGGTGTACCGAATGGCCGGACCACACGGCACAGGCAAACTGTGGTGGTGAGCGATGACCAGCGGGTGGGCGGGGTGCGCAGCTTCCTGCCAGCCGTGGAAGGCATGCGCGCCTGCGCGGCCATGGGCGTGGTGGTCACGCACGTCGCGTTCCAGACCGGACACTCCAGCGGCGCCACCGGCAGGCTGTTCGGCCGCTTCGACCTGGCCGTGGCGGTGTTCTTTGCGCTGTCGGGTTTTCTGTTGTGGCGCGGGCATGCCGGGGCGGCACGGGGTTTGGGGTCGCGTCCGGCCACCGGGCACTACCTGCGGTCGCGGGTGGTCCGGATCATGCCCGCCTATGTGGTCGCCGTGGTCGTGATCCTGACGCTGTTGCCCGACGCCGACCACGCCAGCCCGACGGTGTGGCTGGCCAACCTGACCCTCACCCAGATTTATGTGCCGTTGACGCTGACCGGTGGGCTGACCCAGATGTGGAGCCTGTCGGTCGAGGTCAGCTTTTATCTGGCGCTGCCGGTTCTCGCGCTGCTGGCCCGCCGCCTGCCGGCGCGGGGCCGGGTGCCGGCGATCGCCGCGCTGGGCGCGCTGAGCTGGGCGTGGGGGTGGCTCTTCGCGGCCGACTCGGCCTCGGGTATCAATCCGCTGAACTGGCCGCCGGCGTTCTTCTCCTGGTTCGCCGCCGGCATGCTGCTGGCCGAGTGGGTGCACAGCGGGATCGGGCTGCCACACCGGATTGCGCGCCGGCGGTGGGTGATGGCGGCCGTCGCGGTGGTCGCCTACCTGATCGCGGCGTCGCCGCTGGCGGGTCCCGAAGGTCTGGTGCCCGGCACCCCGGCCCAGTTCGCGGTGAAGACCGCGATGGGCTCTGTGGTGGCCTTCGCGCTGGTCGCCCCGCTGGTGCTGGATCGGGTGGACACCGCGCATCGCATCTTGGGGACGACCGCCATGGTGACGTTGGGCCGCTGGTCCTACGGGTTGTTCGTGTGGCATCTGGCGGCGTTGGCGATGGTGTTCCCAGTGCTCGGGACGTTCCCGTTCACCGGCCGCATGCCCACGGTGCTGGTGCTGACGCTGATCTTCGGTTTCGCGATCGCCGCGGTCAGCTATGCGCTGGTCGAGTCGCCGTGCCGAGAAGCGTTGCGCCGCTGGGAGAAACGAGAGAAGCCGGCCGAGACGGCTCAGGATGTCGACGCCGAGGCCGACGCGATCGCGCCGTGAGCCCGCCCGGACGGCCACCTCAATTCCCCTCCGATGCGGTACCGAAGGTCTCGAAACCTCTTTTTTGGGTAACCCCGAGTGTGAGAGAGCGGCGGGTCGCGGGTGCCGGAAGCGGCAAGGCAACGAAGTCGCTTCGGTCCAGGAGAGGCGTTCGACAATGGACAACGACACGATCGCGGCACGGCCGATGGCGGACACGCCACACGAGGAGTTAAGTCCTGGCGAGCGTCCGCTCTCGCCGGATGACGATCCCTTCTACCAACCGCCGCCGGGTTATGAACAGGCTGAATGTGGCACCGTGCTGCGCTCGCGCACGGTCGAGTTGGGCTTCCTGGGCCTGCTGCCGCAAAGCTTCACGGCCACCCAACTCCTCTACCGCAGCACGAACCTGCACGACGATCCCGAGGTCGCCGTGACCACTTTGTTGCTGCCGGAACAGCGCGATCCGCGGTGTCCGGTGTTGTCGTATCAGTGCGCTATCGATGCGGTGGCGTCGCAGTGTTTCCCGTCGTACGCGCTGCGCCGCGGCGCCGGGGCGATCGGCGCGTTCACGCAGGCGGAGTTCCTGCTGGTGGCGGCGGCACTGGCCGAAGGGTGGGCGGTCTCGGTGCCCGACCACGAGGGCTGTCACGGCATGTGGGGCGCACCCCGCGAGCCGGGATACCGCATTCTCGACGGTGTCCGGGCGGCCCTGAATTGCGAACGCCTGGGCTTGTCCCCGTCCGCCCCGGTGGGTTTGTGGGGTTATTCGGGCGGTGGTTTCGCCTCCGCGTGGGCGGCCGAGGCGGCCGCCCGCTACGCGCCGGAACTCAATATCGTCGGCGCGGTGCTCGGCTCACCGGTCGCCGACCCGGAAAGCGTCGCGCGCCGCCTCAACGGGTCGTTTTTCGCCGGACTCGCCGCGCTGATGATCGCGGCGCTGACGGAGGTGTTCCCGGAAGCGCAGCGGGTCGTCATCGAGCACGCCACCGAGGAGGGCAGGGCGGTGCTGAACGAATTGCGGAAGCTGACCACCGCGGGCGCGGTTCGGCGGCTGCGCAACGCAGACATCGGCTCCTACGTCGACATCTCCACCGACGAACTGTGGGACCTGCCGGAGGTGCGCCACATCTTCGACGAAACCAAGCTCGGCAGAACCCCACCCGAACTGCCCCTGCTGGTGATCCAGGCGGTGCACGACAGGATCATCAGTGTCGACGACATCGATGAGCTCGTCGCGACGTATGGCGCGGCGGGGGTGGCGGTCACCTATCACCGCGATCGATTCTGCGGTCACCTGCTGCTGCACCCGCTGTCCTCGCCGATGGCCCTCAGGTGGCTGCGCGACCGGTTCACCGGACGCCCGATCGACGAAAACAGGACCCGGACGGTGTGGCCGACCCTGTTCAACCCGTCGACCTACCTCGGCATGCTGAAGCTCGGCGCGATCACGACCAAGGTGATCTTGGGACGGCCGGTCCGGTCCCGTCCGCTCTCCAAATCCGACGCGGCGTAGCGGCTCGCCGGGTCATCCCGCAGCGGGCCTGAGCCGGAGGGGCGCCTCCTAACCGGGCACGGCTTCGATGACGCAGAGCGGGCCCGCCGTCTGCACCACGCGCTGCAGCCGGAAGCCGCCCCGCCGGAGTAGATCGGTCCACTGCTTGAGATCGCGTTCCAGTGCGCCCGCCATCACCAGCATCTCCATATCGGCGTAGTGGCCGAGGAATTCGCGGTCGTGGTCGGGGACGACCATCTCCAGCAGCAGCAGCTTCGCGCCCGCAGGGGCCGCGGCTTTGATGGTGCCGAGGATCGCGATGGCTTTGTCATCGGGCCAGTCGTGGATGACGTTCTTCATCACATAGGCGTCAGCGACTGGGACGCTTTCGAAGAACGACCCGCCCGTCACCGTGACTCGGTCGGCGACGCCGTGCGCGGCCAACACAGGTGGTGCTCCCTCGACTGCCTCGGGGAGGTCGAACAGCACGCCGCGGGCGTTGGGGGCGGCGGTGAGAAGGGACGAGAGTAACCGGCCGTGGCCGCCACCGATATCGGCGATGACGCCGAAGTTGCTGAAGTCGTACGCCGCGACCGCCGCAGCCTCCAACACTGACGACGTGGAGGTCATGGCGTTGTTGAAGATCTCCGCGAACTCGGGGTCGTCCCGGAGATAGTCGAAGATGTCCTTGCCGAACACTTTCGGGGGATTCGGCTCTCCGGTACGCACCGCATCGGCCAGCCGTGTCCAGTTCGCTCGGTGTTGCGGGGAGCCGAAGAACAGGGCAGTCCCATGCGTCGAGATCGGCGAGTCGGTGCGCAACGTGTCGGCCAGCGCGTTCAGCGCGAAACGGCCGTCGCGACGCCTGCGAAACACGCCGCGGCTGATCAGCAACCGCATGAGCCGCGCCACGCTGTCCGGGTCGGCCCCGATGCGGCGCGCCAACTCCTCGTTGGTCAACGGGCCCGCAGCCAGCGCGTCGGCAATGCCCAATTGCGCGGATGCCGAGATGGCCTGCGACAGAAAGGCCCCGAAGAGGATTTCGATGACCGCGATCGGCGGGGGTGCCAGTCTCTGGTATAGCCGCCCCACGTGATGACGGACTCGCTCGACCGCCCGAGCCACCCGGGCGGGCGGCAGTCTCGGGGTTGATGTCGGTGACTTAGACGGCATCGTTCTCCAGTACCTGGTCATTACAGACGATTACAGACTCGAAAAAACAAGTATTCCTGCTGGAGCATCTTCGCGCGGCCCAAGCTTGATTTAAATGCACTGTCGTATGCGTTGATCGCCGAATGCGGCTCATGGCGGCCCTAGACCAGTGCGGGTCAGCTGGCCTCCGCGGTCGACAAGCGCTCGATGATCTGGGCCCGCACCGCCGAGCGGCGGGCCTTGCCGGCGTCGTCGCGCAACGGGGTGTCGACGAACTCGACGGTGTGCGGCACCTTGTACCCCGCCACATGCTCGCGCAGAAACTCTTGCACGCCAACGCAATCCAGGTTCGAACCGTCGATCGGGTGCACGAGTGCGTATGGCACCTGGCCGAGATCCTCGTGGGGGACTCCGACGACCAGACACGACAGCACGTCCGGGTGCGCCGAGAGCGCGTTCTCGATCTCGGCGGGGTAGACGTTGCGGCCCCCGACGGTGAACATGTCGACCCGCCGGTCCGAGAGATACAGGAAGCCGTCGGCATCGAAATAGCCGAGATCGCCCAGCGAGTCCCAGCCGTCGCGGCTTTTCGCCGTGGCGCCGACATAGCGGTAGGTGGGCGCGCTGTCCGGGCCGGGCCGCATGTAGATCTCGCCGACCACGCCGGGCGGGCAGGGGTTGCCGTCGTCGTCGAGCACCTTCATCTCGCCGGCCACCACCAGGCCAACCGAGCCGCGGTGCGCCAGCCACTGGTCTCCGGAGATGAATGTCAGCGCCTGTAATTCGGTGCCGCCGTAGAGTTCCCAGACTTTCTCCGCGCCCAGCAGGTCGATCCACGCCTGCTTGATGGCCGGGGGACAGGGCGCGCCCAGGTGCCAGAACCGCCGAATCGAGGACAGGTCGTAGGCTTCCGGGTTGGCCTGGTAGACCGGCAGCGTCCGCTGCATGATCGTCGGCACCGTCGTCAAAAAGGTGACGCGATGGTCGGCGATCAGCCGGAGAAACCGCTCGGGGTCGAACCGGCTCATCAACACCAGGTGATGGCGCATCAGCAACGCGATGGTCGCGGTGGTGAAACCGGTGTTGTGGCTCAACGGCACCGGCACCAGAGTGGTGTCGCCCTCCTGGGCGCCCAGCGGGTAGCCGATCGCCGCCGGTATCCGGCTATCGCCGCCGGATTCGATCAGCTTGGGCCGCCCGGTGCTGCCCCCGGATCCCATCGCCTTCCACACCGGTGACACCGCCTCGGGCAGCGCCTCATCCGACAACGCCGGATCGGGTTCGAAACCGGCTGGCACGCTTGCCATTCCAGGGTGCTCGCGGCCGACCAGCAGGGCGGGTGGGCGCAAGTCCAGCAGTCCCTGCAGCTCCGCGTCGGGCAACCGGGCGGACAACGGCTGGGGCACCGCGCCTAGCTTCCAGCACGCCACCGCGGCCTGGATCCACTCGACCGAATTCGGCAGCACCATCGTCACGTAGTCGCCGACGCCCACCCCGAGTTCCGCGTAGGCGCGGGCCAACCGATTCGTCGAACGGTCGAGCTCGGCCCGGGTCAGGGTGGTGCCGTCGCAGGTGACCGCCGGTTCGTCGGGGGCCAGTGCGGCCAGCGCCGAAATCTGGGAACCGATCGGCGGGATCGGCTCACTCATAAGCGCCCTGCCGCTCGAAGATGCGGCGCGGATTGTCCACCAGCATGGTTTGCAGCTGCTCGTCGGTGACGCCGCGCTCCTTGAGCGCCGGGATGACGTCGTTGTGGATGTGCAGGTAGTGCCAGTTCGGCAGCATCTGCGACCCCAGCTCCTCCGGGATCGCATCGAAGTAACAGTTGGCGTCGTGCGAGAGCACCATCTTGTCGGCGTGTCCGCGCTCGCACATCCGCACCACCGTGTTCACCCGATCCTCGAAGGGCAGGAACGCGTCGATGCCGAAGCGGTCCATCCCGAGGTAGGAGCCGGCGGCGATCAGCTCCTCGAGGTAGCCGATGTCGGTGCTGTCGCCGGAGTGACCGATCACCACCCGGCTCAGGTCGACGCCCTCCTCTTCGAAGATGCGTTGCTGCTCGAGCCCGCGCCGCAGCCCCGCGTGGGTGTGCGTCGAGATCGGCACGCCGGTGCGCTTGTGCGCCTGGGCGACCGCGCGCAGCACCCGCTCGACGCCCGGTGTGACGCCGGGTTCGTCGGTGGCGCATTTGAGGATCCCGGCCTTGATGCCGGTGTCGGCGATGCCCTGCTCGATGTCGCGGACGAACATGTCGGTCATGATCTCCGGCCCGCCCGCCAGTGCGCCCGGGCCGAGGTAGTGAAAGTACATCGGCACGTCGTTGTAGGTGTAAAGCCCAGTCGCCACAACGATATTCAGCTCGGTGGCCGCCGCGACCCGGGCGATGCGCGGGATGTAGCGGCCCAGGCCGATCACGGTGAGATCGACGATGGTGTCCACCCCGCGGGCCTTGAGCTCGTTGAGCCGTTTGATGGCGTCGGCCACCCGCTGTTCTTCGTCGCCCCACGCTTCGGGGTAGTTCTCCGCGATCTCGGTGGTCATGATGAACACGTGCTCATGCATGAGGGTGACGCCTAGCGCAGCGGTATCGATGGACCCGCGAGCGGTATTGAGTTCTGACACGCCACTGATGCTAGGTCGACTAACACCCGACCAACAGGGTCGTTTTATTCCAGGCACCCCCGGGGGCCGCGCCATTGCAGTACCGTCACCCTCGTCTTCGTCGAGAACCCGCTGGGAGTCACGTCATGTTGCTCAATCCCAACCACTTGCAACGCCAGTACCCAGACCGCCGCTCGGGGGAGATCATGGCCGCCACGGTGGACTTCTTCGAATCCCGCGGCAAGGCCAGGCTGAAGTCCGACGACCACGAACGGGTCTGGTACTCGGACTTTTTGGAGCACGTCGGCCGGGAGCGCATCTTCGCGTCGCTGCTGACACCGTCGGCCTATGGGGCCGATGATTGCCGCTGGGACACCTACCGGATCAGTGCGTTCGCCGAGATCGTCGGCTTCTACGGGCTCAACTACTGGTATCCCTTCCAGGTCACCGCCCTGGGCCTGGGGCCGATCTGGATGAGCGCCAACTCCGACGCCAAGCGCAAGGCCGCCGCGCTGCTCGAGGCCGGCGAGGTCTTCGCGTTCGGCTTGTCGGAGCAGACGCACGGCGCGGACGTCTACCAGACCGACATGAACCTGACGCCTTCCGAGGCGGGTTGGGTCGCCAACGGCGAAAAGTACTACATCGGCAACGCCAACGTGGCCCGGATGGTGTCCACCTTCGGCAAGTTCGACGACACCGACGAGTACGTGTTCTTCGCCGCCGACTCTCAGCACGAGCGCTACCGGTTGATCAAGAACGTGGTGAACTCGCAGAACTTCGTCGCCAACTACGCGCTGCGCGACTACCCGGTGACCGAGGCCGACATCCTGCACCGCGGGCCCGAGGCGTTCCACGCGGCGCTCAACACCGTCAACGTCTGCAAGTACAACCTCGGCTGGGGCGCGGTCGGGATGTGTACCCACGCGATGTACGAGGCGGTCACCCACGCCTCCAACCGCATCCTGTACGGGACGGTGGTCACCGACTTCACCCATGTGCGGCGGCTGCTCACCGACGCCTACGCGCGGTTGGTCGCGATGCGGATGGTCGCCACCCGCGCCTGCGACTACATGCGCAGCGCGTCGGCCTCCGACCGCCGCTACCTGCTGTACAGCCCGCTCACCAAGGCGAAGATCACCAGCGAGGGCGAACGCGTCATCGCCGCGCTGTGGGACGTCATCGCCGCCAAGGGCGTGGAGAAGGACACCATCTTCGAGGCGATGACCCGCGAAATCGGTTTGCTCCCAAGGCTGGAAGGCACCGTCCACATCAACATCGGGCTGCTCGGCAAGTTCATGCCCAATTTCCTGTTTGCGCCGAACGCCGACTTGCCGTTGATCGGGCGTCGCGATGACGCCGCCGACGACACCTTCCTGTTCAACCAGGGCCCCACCGGCGGGCTGGGCAAGGTGCGCTTCCACGATTGGCGCGCGCCGTTCGACCGCTTCGGGCACCTGCCCAACGTCGCGCTGCTGCGCTCGCAGATCGACGTGTTGGCCGACATGCTGGCCGGCGCGACGCCGGATGCCGCGCAGCAGAAAGACATCGACTTCGCCTTCGCCGTCGGGCAGTTGTTCGCCACCGTGCCCTACGCCCAGCTCATCCTGGAGGAGGCCGGGCTGTCGGGCGTCGACGAGGGACTGATCGACGAGATCTTCGCCGTGCTGGTCCGCGACTTCAACGCGTACGCCGTCGAGCTGGGCGACAAGCCGGCGACGACGGACGCGCAGGCCCGCTTCGCGATGCGGATGATCCGTCGCCCCGCCCACGACCCGTCGCGCTACGACCAGCTGTGGAAAGAGCACATCGCGCCCATCAACGGCGCGTATCAGATGCGGCCGTAGGGCCGGCGTCGCTCGTCGAGCGCCCGGCCAGCCGGGCGCGGGGCTGCGAGCGCCCGTCCAACGGGGCGCTCGGGGGGAAGTTAGTTTCACGTTGGGCTGCGAGCGTGAAGTTGGTTGCACGTTGGGCCGCCGGAACCCCTTGACTGTGACGCAGATCACCGTAATATGACCAGTGGTCATTGAGGTGAGGAGGTTGCATTGCCAACGGTCACCTGGGCGCGCGTCGATCCCGCCCGTCGCGCCGCGATCATCGAAGCCGCGGAGGCGGAGTTCGGGGCGCACGGGTTCTCCCGGGGCAGCCTGAACGTCATCGCGCGCCGCGCTGGGGTCGCCAAGGGCAGCCTGTTCCAGTACTTCGCGGACAAGCGCGACCTGTATGCGTTCATCGCCGACATCGGCAGCCAGCGGGTGCGGGCTTACATGGAGGACCGCATCCGCGAGCTGGATCCGAGCCGGCCGTTCTTCGACTTCCTGACCGACTGGCTCGACGCGTGGGTGGCCTACTTCGCCGACCACCCGCACGAACGGGCGCTGCACGCCGCGGCGACCCTGGAAGTCGATACCGAGGCCCGGGTCAGCGTGCAGAACGTCATCCACCGGCACTACCTGGCGGTGATGCGCCCGCTGGTGCGCGACGCGCAGCTGCGCGGCGACCTGCGCGCGGATTCCGACACCGACGCGCTGCTGTCGTTGCTGCTGTTGATCTTTCCGCACCTGGCGCTGGCGCCCTACATGCGCGGCCTGGATCCGATTCTCGGGCTCGACGAGCCCACCCCGGAGCAGCCGGCGCTGGCCGTGCGCAGGCTCGTCGCGGTGCTGGCCGCCGCGTTCTCGACCGCGCCGAAATCCGCGCCAACCAGCCCAGCCCCCAAACGATCTGAGGAGGTCACATGAATCGCACCCGAATCGCCTCGATGGCACAGGGCGGCCTCAACTGGGACAGCTTGCCGCTCAAGCTCTTTGCGGGCGGCAACGCGAAATTCTGGAATCCGGCCGACATCGACTTCTCCCGCGATCGCGAGGACTGGGAGCGGCTCACCGACGACGAACGCAGCTATGCGACCCGGCTGTGCGCCGAGTTCATCGCCGGCGAGGAGTCGGTGACCCAGGACATCCAGCCGTTCATGGCCGCGATGCGGGCCGAAGGCCGGCTCGGCGACGAGATGTATCTGACGCAGTTCGCCTTCGAGGAAGCCAAGCACGTCCAGGTGTTCCGCATGTGGCTCGACGCCGTCGGCATCACCGAGGACCTGCACTACTACCTCGACGACGTGCCCACCTACCGCACGATCTTCTATGAGGAACTGCCGGACTGTCTGAACGCGCTGACGGTCGATCCGTCGCCGGCCGCCCAGGTCCGCGCGTCGGTGACCTACAACCACATGGTCGAAGGCATGCTGGCGCTGACCGGCTACTTCGGCTGGCACAAGATCTGCGTGGAGCGCGGCATCCTGCCCGGCATGCAGGAGCTGGTGCGTCGCATCGGCGACGACGAGCGACGCCACATGGCCTGGGGCACCTTCACCTGCCGGCGCCACGTGGCCGCGGACGACGCCAACTGGGGCGTCTTCGAGACCCGGATGAACGAGCTGATGCCGCTGGGCCTGCGCCTGATCGAGGAGGGCTTCGCCCTCTACGACCCGATGCCCTTCGGCCTGTCGGTGGACGAGTTCATGGCTTACGCCTCCGATAAGGGGATGCGGCGCTTCGGCACCATCTCCAGCGCGCGCGGGCGCCCGCTCAGCGAGATCGACCTCGACTACTCGCCGGTCCAGCTCGAGGACACCTTCGCCGAGGAGGACGAGAAGCTGCTGGCTGGGGTGTGACGGCGGCGGCCCGAGCTCACTCGACCTTGTCGTCGCCCGACGAGGAGCCGCTCTCGGGTTCCCCGACCCACACGGTCTTGGCGTTGACGAACGCGCGGATGCCCAGGCCCGCGAGCTCGCGGCCGTAGCCCGACCGCTTGACGCCGCCGAATCCCAACTCCGGGTAGGAAACCGTCATCCCGTTGATGAAGACCTGGCCAGCCTCGATGTCGTCGATGAAGCGCTGCTGCTCGGCCTCGTCGTTGGTCCAGGCGTTGGATCCCAGGCCGAAGGTGGTGGCGTTGGCGATCTCGATGGCTTCGTCGATGTCGGCGGCCCGGTACATCGACGCGACGGGGCCGAACACCTCCTCGGTGTAGAGGGCCATGTCCTTGGTGATGTCGGTGACGACGGTCGGCGGGTAGTACCACCCCGGCCGGTCGATGGGCTTGCCGCCGAGGCGGATTTTGGCGCCCGCCGCGGCGGCGTCGTCGACCTGCTTGGCGATCTCGTCGCGGCCCGACTCGGTCGCCAGTGGGCCCACGTCGGTGTCCGGGTCGGTCGGGTCGCCGACGGTCAGCGCCTCCATCTGCTCGGTGAACTTGTCGACGAACGCGTCGTAGATGTCGGTGTGCACGATGAACCGCTTTGCGGCGATGCACGATTGGCCGTTGTTCTGCACCCGGGCGGTGACCGCGGTCTTGGCGGCCTCGTCGAGGTTCGCCGACGGCATCACGATGAACGGGTCGCTGCCGCCGAGCTCGAGCACGGTCGGCTTGATCTCGTCGCCGGCGATGGCCGCCACGGACTGGCCGGCCGGTTCGCTACCGGTCAGGGTCGCCGCCGCCACCCGCGGATCGCGCAGGATGCGCTCGACCGCGCTGGAGGAGACGAGCAGGGTTTGGAAACACCCCTCGGGGAAGCCGCCGCGCGCGATGACGTCGGCGAGGTACAGCGCGGACTGCGGCACGTTCGACGCGTGCTTGAGGATCCCGACGTTGCCGGCCATCAGCGCCGGTGCGGCGAACCGGACGGCCTGCCAAAGCGGGAAGTTCCACGGCATCACCGCCAGCACCACCCCGAGCGGTTGATAGCGCGTGTAGGCCTTCTTCGCGCCCACCGCCTTGGCGTCGGCCGGTTCGTCGGCCAGCAGCTGCTCGGCGTTTTCGGCGTAGTAGCGAAAACCCTTGGCGCACTTCAGCGCTTCCGCCTTGGCCGACTTCAGGGTCTTGCCCATCTCCAGCGTCATCATGGCGGCGACATCGTCGGCCTCCGCCTCGAGCAGGTCGGCGGTGGCGTTTGCCCACTCGGCCCGCTGGGCAAACGTGGTGTTGTGGCGGTAATCGAGGAAGCGTTCGTAGGCACGGGCAATCGCGGCGTCGACCTCTTGGTCGGTGGCCGGGGTGAAGGTCTTCACTGTCTCGCCGGTAGCCGGGTTAATGGTGGCGATGGGCACGTCGGCCCTCCTTCATCGGGTTCGTGTTGCTTACGGCTGAAAAGTCCAACACCTAGCCTGCCACTATCGTTCCCCTAAGGGAGGTGTCGGATGACCAAAGCCGCTGAGCTGATCGTCAAGTGCCTGGAAAACGAGGGTGTTTCCGTCGTGTTCGGGGTGCCCGGCGAGGAGAACATCCGGTTGGTGCAGGCGCTGGCTTCCTCGAGCATCCGTTATGTGCTCACCCGGCACGAGCAGGCCGCCTCGTTCATGGCCGAGATGTACGGCAGGGTCACCGGACGCGCCGCGGTGGTCTCGGCCACGCTGGGCCCGGGCGCCATCAACATGCAGCTCGGGGTGGCCGACGCCACCACCAACAGCACCCCGCTGGTCGCCATCTCCGCGCAGGTGGGCCACGACCGGGAGTTCAAGGAGTCACACCAATACGTCGACCTGGTGTCGATGTTCGCCCCCATCACCCGGTGGTCGGCCGGCGTCCCGACCGCGCGGGCCATCCCCGAGATGGTCCGCAAGGCGTTCAAAGTCTCCGAGGCCGAGCGTCCGGCCGCGGTCTACCTGGCGGTGCCCGAGCACATCGACGCCGACGACACCGACTACGACCTGCGACCGTTGCCCCGCAATGTCGTCCGCGCCGACGCGCCGGCCCCGCGCCAGGTGGCGCGCGCCGTCGATGTGCTGCGCAACGCCAAACGCCCGGTGGTGCTGGCCGGGCACGGCGCCGCGCGCGCCGACGCGACCAAGGCCCTGGTGCGCTTCTCCGAGGAATTCGGCATCCAGGTGGCCAACACGTTCCACGGCAAGGGCGTCATGCCCGACGACCACCCGAACAGCATCGGGACGCTGGGCTTCATGCGGCACGACTACGTCAACTTCGGCTTCGACAACGCCGACGCCGTCATCGCCGTCGGCTACGAGTTGCAGGAATTCGACCCGGTCCGGATCAACCCGCAGGGCGACAAGAAGATCATCCACATCCACCGCTTCCCGGCCGAGGTCGACGCGCACTACTCCGTCGACGTGGGGATCATCGGCGACATCAGCGACTCGCTGAACGCCCTGACCGACGCGCTGTCCGGTCATACCTTCGATCACGCCGCCGATGTGCCCGGTTCGGGCCTGCTGGCCGATGAATTCGAACGGGGACAACAGGATTCGCGCTACCCGCTGGCGCCCGCCCGGGTGGTCGCCGATACCCGCGCGGCGCTGGGCCGCAGCGACATCGTGCTGGTCGACACCGGAGCCACCAAGATGTGGATGGCGCGGCTCTACCCGACCTTCGAGCGTAATACCTGCCTGATCTCGAATGGCTTGTCCACCATGAGTTTTGCCCTCCCGGGGGCGCTGGGCGTCAAGCTGGCGCAGCCGGAGGCCAAGGTGCTGGCCGTCGTCGGCGATGGCGCGTTCCTGATGAACTCGCAGGAAATCGAGACCGCCGTGCGCGAGCGCATCCCGCTGGTGGTGCTGATCTGGGAGGACGGCGGTTACGGCCTCATCGAATGGAAGATGGACCTCGAGCTCGGGGCGCACTACTACGTGAAGTTCAACAACCCCGACGTGGTCAAGTACGCAGAAAGCTTCGGCGCCAAGGGATACCGGATCAACAGCGCCGACGAACTGCTGCCCACGCTGCGGGCCGCGCTCGACGACGACGGGGTCTCGCTGATCAGTTGCCCGGTCGACTACTCCGAGAATCTACGGCTGACCGACCGCCTCGGCGAGCTGGACGAAACGCTCTAGAGAGCGCGCCGGCCTTCGGGAGACCTGCGAACGAGCGTCCCGCCGGTCCACGTGATCGAATGGGCACATGCTGTTCCGTCAGCTGGAGTACTTTGTCGCGCTCGCGCAGGAGCGCCATTTCGCCCGCGCGGCGAGCGCCTGTTACGTCTCCCAGCCCGCGCTGTCGGAAGCGATCCGCAAGCTCGAATCGGAACTCAACGTCCCGTTGGTGCGGCGCGGTCAGAAGTTCGAGGGCCTGACCCCGGAGGGTGAGCGGCTGGTGCCGTGGGCGCGGCGCATCCTGGCCGACCGCGACGCCCTCAAGCAGGAAGTCACCGCGCTGCAGGCCGGCCTGACCGGTGAATTGCGGCTCGGGGTGGTGCCGGCCGCGTCGACTACCGTTGCGTTGCTGACGGATCCGTTCTGCGCGGCGCATCCGTTGGTCCGGATACAGGATGCCCGCGTCCAGTTCGAACCTGCGGACGCGTTCCACGATGCCGGCCGAGCGCAGGTTGACCTCGAGCTGAACCCGGACCAACGGATGCGCCGCGCAGAACGGATCCGTCAGCAACGCAACGGTAGTCGACGCGGCCGGCACCACCCCGA
>NZ_LZKY01000015.1:0-14824 GCF_001673055.1 Mycobacterium sp. 1245801.1 | reverse complement strand
AGCGTCGGGCCCGTGACCGCAACGCCGCGCGAATTCGACATTGTGCTGTATGGGGCGACGGGCTTCGTCGGGAAACTGACCGCCGAATACCTGGCCGGCTCGGCGCCGGACAAGCGGATAGCACTGGCCGGCAGATCGGCCGACCGCCTACGCGCCATCCGCGACACGTTGGGCGAAGCGGCGCAGTCGTGGCCCATTGTGAACGCCGACGCTTCCTCGCCCTCGACGCTCGATGAGATGGCGGCCCGCACCCAGGTCGTCATCACCACGGTCGGGCCCTACACCCGCTATGGGTTGCCGCTGGTGGCCGCCTGCGCCGCCGCCGGCACCGACTACGCCGACCTGACCGGCGAGGCGATGTTCGTCCGCGACAGCATCGACCTGTATCACAAGCAGGCCGCGGACACCGGCGCGCGCATCGTGCACGCGTGCGGATTCGATTCCGTCCCTTCGGACCTCAGCGTGTACGCGCTGTACCGGGCCGCGCGCGACGGCGGCGCGGGAGAACTCGTCGACACCGACCTGGTGGTCCGCTCCTTCTCGGGCGGCATATCCGGGGGCACCGTCGCCTCGATGTTGGAAGTGCTGGACACCGCCTCGCGCGATCCCGACGCCCGCCGCCGACTCGCCGATCCGTACACCCTGACCACCGACCGCAGCGCCGAACCCGAGATCGGCCCCCAGCCCGATCTGCCCCTGCGCCGCGGTGGCCGGATCGCGCCGGAACTGAGCGGCCTGTGGACGGCGGGTTTCCTGATGGCGCCGTACAACACCCGAATCGTGCGGCGCAGCAATGCCTTGCTGGACTGGGCCTACGGCCGCCAGTTGCGTTACAGCGAAAGCATGAGCCTGGGCTCGTCGCCGCTGGCCCCGGTGGCGTCCGCTGTGGTGGGCGGGGTGGGTGCCGCCACCTTCGGACTGGGCAGCCGCTACTTCCGGTTGCTGCCGCGCCGGCTGGTGGAGCGCATCGTGCCCAAGCCCGGCACCGGCCCGAGCGAGAAGGCCCGGGAACGCGGCTACTACCGGATCGAGACGTTCACCACCACGACCACCGGCGCCCGGTTCGTGGCGCGCATGGAGCAGCGTGGGGACCCGGGCTACAAGGCGACTTCGGTGTTGTTGGGGGAGTGCGGCCTCGCGCTGGCGCTGGACCGCGACAAGCTCCCCGACCTGCACGGCGTCCTCACGCCCGCGGCAGCGATGGGCGACGCACTGCTGGACCGTTTCCCGGCCGCGGGCGTCACATTGGAGGTAGAGCGGCTGGCCTAGTGACCCGGGTCACGCATTTTGGGCGCTTACACGTGGGTAAACACCGCTCCCTAGAATTGACGGGTGACCGCCAGCCGCAGCCCCGCCACTGACCTGCCCAAGTCGTGGGACCCAGCTGCGGCCGAAAGCGCGATCTATCAGAAGTGGGTGGACGCGGGTTACTTCGCGGCGGACCCGAACAGCGCCAAGCCCGGGTATTCGATCGTGCTGCCCCCGCCGAACGTGACCGGCAGCCTGCACATGGGCCACGCGCTCGAGCACACCATGATGGACGCCCTGACGCGGCGCAAGCGAATGCAGGGCTACGAGGTGCTGTGGCAGCCGGGCATGGATCATGCCGGCATCGCGACGCAGAGCGTGGTCGAAAAGCAACTCGCAATCGACGGCAAGACCAAAGAGGACTTCGGCCGAGAGCTGTTCATCGAGAAGGTCTGGGACTGGAAGCGGGAGTCCGGCGGCGCCATCGGTGCCCAGATGCGCCGGCTCGGCGACGGCGTGGACTGGAGCCGCGACCGGTTCACCATGGACGAGGGGCTGTCCCGAGCGGTCCGGGCGATCTTCAAGCGCCTCTACGACGCCGGGCTGATCTATCGGGCCGAACGGCTGGTCAACTGGTCGCCGGTGCTGCAGACAGCCATCTCGGACATCGAGGTCGACTACCAGGAGGTGGAAGGCGAGCTGGTGTCGTTCCGGTACGGATCGATGGACGACTCGCAGCCACACATCGTGGTGGCCACCACCCGGATGGAAACGATGCTCGGCGATACCGCGATCGCGGTGCATCCCGACGACGAGCGCTACCGGCATCTGGTCGGCACCAACCTGCCGCACCCGTTCGTGGACCGTCAGCTCGTGGTGGTGGCCGACGAACACGTGGATCCCGAATTCGGTACCGGCGCAGTCAAAGTCACTCCCGCGCACGACCCCAATGACTTCGAGATCGGACTGCGCCATGAGCTGCCGATGATCTCGATCATGGACACCAAGGGCCGAATCACCGGCACCGGAACGCAATTCGACGGCATGGACCGATTCCAGGCCAGGGTCGCGGTGCGCGAGGCGCTGGCGGCGCAGGGCCGGATCACCGAGGAGAAGCGGCCCTACCTGCACAGCGTCGGACACTCCGAGCGCAGCGGCGAGCCGATCGAACCGCGGCTGTCGCTGCAGTGGTGGGTCCGGGTGGAATCGCTCGCCAAGGCCGCCGGCGACGCGGTGCGCAACGGCGACACCGTGATTCACCCCGCCAGCCTGGAGCCGCGGTGGTTCGCCTGGGTCGACGACATGCACGACTGGTGCATTTCGCGTCAGCTGTGGTGGGGTCACCGCATTCCGATCTGGTACGGCCCCAACGGCGAACAGCGTTGTGTTGGTCCCGACGAGACCCCGCCGGAGGGTTGGGAGCAGGACCCCGACGTGCTGGACACCTGGTTCTCCTCGGGGCTGTGGCCGTTCTCCACGTTGGGCTGGCCGGACAAGACCCCGGAGCTCGAGAAGTTCTATCCCACAAGCGTTCTGGTCACCGGTTACGACATCTTGTTCTTCTGGGTGGCCAGGATGATGATGTTCGGCACCTTCGTCGGCGACGACGAGGCCATCACCCTGGGCGGCCGCCGCGGCCCGCAGGTGCCGTTCACCGATGTCTTCCTGCACGGGCTGATCCGCGACGAGTCCGGCCGCAAGATGAGCAAGTCCAAGGGCAACGTCATCGATCCGCTGGACTGGGTGGACGCGTTCGGCGCCGACGCGCTGCGGTTCACGCTGGCGCGCGGCGCCAGCCCCGGCGGTGACCTCGCGGTCGGCGAAGATCACGTCCGGGCGTCGCGCAACTTCTGTACCAAGCTGTTCAACGCCACCCGCTACGCGCTGCTCAACGGCGCCAAGCTGGCCCCGCTGCCGCCGCCGGCCGAACTCACCGACGCCGACCGTTGGATCCTCGGCCGGCTGGAAGAGGTTCGCGCGGAAGTCGATTCGGCGTTCGACAGCTACGAGTTCAGTCGCGCCTGCGAGGCGCTCTACCACTTCGCGTGGGACGAATTCTGCGACTGGTACGTGGAATTGGCCAAAACCCAACTGGCCGAAGGGATCACGCACACCACGGCCGTGCTGGCGGCGACGCTGGACACCCTGCTGCGGTTGCTGCACCCGGTGATCCCCTTCATCACCGAGGCCCTGTGGCAGGCCCTCACCGGTGACGAGGCCCAACATGAGTCGCTGGTGATCGCCGACTGGCCGCAGCCGTCCGGTATCGGCCTGGATCAGGTTGCCGCGCAGCGGATTATCGACATGCAAAAGCTGGTGACCGAGGTGCGCCGGTTCCGCAGCGACCAAGGGCTGGCGGACCGGCAGAAGGTGCCGGCCCGGATGGCCGGCGTCGACGAATCCGATCTGGGCACCCAGGTGAGCGCGGTGACCTCGCTGGCGTGGCTCACCGCAGCGGGCCCGCAGTTCCAACCGTCGGCCTCGGTGGAGGTCCGGCTGGGCCGCGGGACGGTCGTCGTCGAGCTTGACACCTCGGGCACCATCGACGTCGCCGCCGAACGTCGCCGCCTGGAAAAGGACCTGGCCGCGGCGCACAAGGAGCTCGCGTCGACCACCGCCAAACTGGCCAACGAGGACTTCCTGGGCAAGGCGCCGCAACACGTCGTCGACAAGATCCGGGACCGTCAGCGCCTGGCCCAGGAGGAGACCGAGCGGATCAACGCGCGGCTAGCCGGGCTGCAGTGAGCGTTCGATGACCGAGCCCGAGTGGCCGCAGGACGAGGTTCCCACCGAGCTTCCCGACCCGGTCCCCACCCCCGACGAGATCGCGTCGCTGTTACAGGTCGAACACCTGCTGGATCAGCGCTGGCCGGAGACCAAGATCGAGCCCAGCCTGACCCGGATCAGCGCGTTGCTGGACCTGCTGGGCTCCCCGCAGCTGGCCTACCCGTCGATCCACGTGGCGGGCACCAACGGCAAGACCTCGGTGGCCCGGATGATCGACGCGCTGATCACCGCGCTGCACCGGCGCACCGGGCGCACCACCAGTCCGCACCTGCAATCGGCGGTCGAACGCATCTCGATCGACTCCAAGCCGATCAGCCCGGCCCAGTACGTGGCCACCTATCGCGAGATCGAGCCGTTCGTGCAGATGGTCGATGCGCAGTCACAGGCCGACGGTGGGCCGGCGATGAGCAAGTTCGAGGTGTTGACCGCGATGGCGTTCGCCGCATTCGCCGACGCCCCCGTCGACGTCGCGGTCGTCGAGGTCGGGATGGGCGGCCGCTGGGACGCCACCAACGTGCTCAACGCCCCGGTCGCCGTCATCACCCCGGTCTCCATCGACCACGTCGAATACCTGGGCGACGACCTCGCCGGCATCGCGGGGGAGAAAGCCGGCATCATCACCCGCGCGCCCGAGGGGGCGCCCGATACCGTGGCCGTCATCGCGCGTCAGGCGCCCGAGGCGATGGAAGTGTTGTTGGACCGAAGCGTGCAGGCCGACGCCGCGGTGGCCCGCGAGGATTCGGAGTTCACGGTGCTGGGCCGTCAGGTGGCGATCGGCGGGCAGGTGCTGCAGCTGCAGGGCCTCGGCGGGGTGTATTCGGATGTCTATCTGCCGCTGCACGGCGAACACCAGGCGCACAACGCCGTGCTGGCCCTCGCGGCTGTCGAGGCGTTTTTCGGCGCCGGTGCGCAGCGCCAGCTCGACGTCGACGCGGTTCGCGCCGGTTTCGCCGCCGTCGCCAGCCCCGGCCGGCTCGAGCGGATGCGCAGCGCCCCAACGGTATTCATCGACGCCGCGCACAATCCCGCCGGCGCGGCCGCGCTGGCGCAGACCCTGGCCGACGAGTTCGACTTCCGCTATCTCGTCGGGGTGCTCAGCGTGCTCGCCGATAAGGACGTCGACGGCATTCTCGCCGCCCTGCAGCCGGTGTTCGACGCCGTCGTGATCACGCACAACGGATCCCCGCGGGCACTCGATGTCGAATCGCTGGCCCTGGCCGCGCGCGAGCGGTTCGGGCCCGACCGCGTGAGCACCGCCGAGAACCTGCGCGACGCCATCGACGTCGCGACCGCGCTGGTGGATGACGCCGCGACCGACGGCCCGGCCGAAGCGTTCTCCGGTACCGGCATCGTCATCACCGGCTCGGTCGTCACCGCCGGGGCGGCCCGGACCCTATTCGGTCGTGATCCGCAATGACCGACGTCCCCGAGAACCCCGACGAGCAGGCCCCGGCGCCGCAGGCCGACCCGTGGCGGAGCTTTGGCGCGGTGATGGCGTTGACGCTGATCCTGGAAGCGATCGTGGTGTTGCTGGCGATCCCGGTGGTGGGTGCGGTCGGCGGCGGCCTGACGACGGTGTCGCTGAGCTACCTGATCGGGCTGGCCGTGCTGCTGATCCTGATGGCCGGCGTGCAGCGCAAACCCTGGGCGATCTGGGCCAACCTGGGGGTCCAGGCGATCCTGCTGGCCGGCTTCGCGGTCTATCCGGGGGTGGGGTTCATCGGCGTGCTGTTCACCGGGCTGTGGGCCCTGATCGCCTACTTCCGGGCCGAGGTCCGGCGCCGCCAGGGCTAGCGGCGCGGGTCGGCGATGACCTCCCGACCGCCGTCGCCCGACTCTTCGCCGCCCGGTTATGTACGCTGTCCGCCGTGACCGAACGGACATTGGTACTGATCAAGCCCGATGGCGTCCAGCGGCACCTGGTGGGGGAGATCATCGGCCGCATCGAGCGCAAAGGCCTCTCCATCACCGCGCTGGAGCTCCGGGCGGTCAGCCGCGACCTTGCCGCCCAGCACTACGCGGAGCACGAGGGCAAGCCGTTCTTCGACTCGCTGCTGGAGTTCATCACCTCCGGACCGGTGGTGGCGGCCATCGTGGAGGGGCCCCGCGCGATCGCCGCGTTTCGGCAGCTCGCGGGCGGGACCGACCCGGTGGAAAAGGCGATTCCCGGCACCATCCGCGGCGACTTCGGGCTCGAGACGCAGCTCAATCTGGTGCACGGGTCGGATTCCACCGAATCCGCGAAGCGGGAAATCGCGCTCTGGTTTCCCAACGCGTAGAGCTGCGGCGATGGCCGCCGCGGCGCGATCCGCAGCGACTTTGCTGGCGCGGGCTGGCTCAGGTGTGGCTGGGACCGCCACGTGATGTGGGATACTGGTCTCGGGTGAACGTCGCCGGACCGGCGACAGACACCCGAATGAAGACTTAGACAAGCGCGACCAATAGCCCCGTCGCCTTGGTTCGCTGCATGTCAGGCCGTCATTCAGCACGGCGCCGAGTGGGTCTGCGATCCTGGGCCGCTCGGGGCGAGACCATCACAAGTCCGGGAGAAGTGACCCGGGCCCATAGCGAAGCCCTCGCGTGGCCGCGTCGCAACGACGCGCCCGGGGGCTTGAGGAGAATACGTGGTAGACGGTGCACCGACTGCAGACCCATCAGAAGAATCGACTCGGCCGCAGGAACTGCCGGACCGCCTGAGAGTTCATTCGCTGGCCCGAACGCTGGGAACCACCAGCAAGCGGGTGCTGGACGCGCTCAGCGAGCTCGACGGGCGCATCCGCAGCGCGCATTCCACCGTGGACCGCGACGACGCGGTGCGGGTGCGAGACTTGCTGGCGGCCGCACAGCCCGCTGGAGCCCCGGAAGATGCGGACCCCGCGCCGGCGGCCGCAGCCGAGGAGCCCGAATCCCGGCTGCTGCTCGAGACCCCCGACACCGCCGCCGAGCGGCCGCATTACATGCCGTTGTTCGTCGCACCCCAGCCGATCGACGCCCGCGAGGACGACGCCGGCAGCGACGACGATGGCGACGACTCGGATGACGCCGACTCCGACGATGACGAGCAGGCCGACCGGCCGTCGAACAAGCGGCGCCGCCGCGGCCGCCGCGGTCGCGGTCGCGGACGCGGTGAGCAGGGCGGACCCGACGGCCAGGGCGACGACGGCGACGACGACGAGGGCCAACCGCGGGGTAGGAAGGGCGGCCAACCCGACTCCGGCGACGCCGAGGACTCCGACGGCCAGGACACCGACGACTCGGACGATTCCGACGACTCCGACAACGGTGACGACGGCTCGGCGGATGGCGGCAATCGGCGCCGCCGCCGGCGCCGCCGCCGCAAATCCGGATCCGGCGACGACAACGACGAGGGCTCGTCGCCCGACGATCCGCCGAACACCGTGGTGCACGAGCGCCCGCCCCGCAACGGCAAGGGCGGCGGCGGAGACGACTCCGCCAGCGCCAACAACGAGATCAAGGGCATCAACGGCTCGACGCGGCTAGAAGCCAAGCGGCAGCGGCGCCGGGACGGCCGCGATGCCGGCCGGCGCCGCCCCCCGGTGTTGACCGAGGCCGAATTCCTGGCCCGCCGCGAGGCCGTCGAGCGGATGATGGTCGTGCGCGACCGGGTCCGCACCGAGCCGCCGCACCAGGGCTCGCGCTACACCCAGATCGCGGTGCTCGAGGACGGCATCGTCGTCGAGCACTTCGTCACGTCGGCCGCGTCGGCCTCGCTGGTGGGCAACATCTACCTGGGCATCGTCCAGAACGTGCTGCCGTCGATGGAGGCGGCGTTCGTCGACATCGGCCGCGGCCGCAACGGTGTGCTCTATGCCGGTGAGGTCAACTGGGAAGCCGCCGGGCTCGGCGGATCCGACCGCAAGATCGAACAGGCGCTCAAACCGGGCGACTACGTCGTCGTCCAGGTCAGCAAGGACCCGGTCGGACACAAGGGCGCGCGGCTGACCACGCAGGTGTCACTGGCGGGCCGCTACCTGGTCTACGTGCCGGGGGCGTCGTCGACCGGGATCAGCCGCAAGCTGCCCGACACCGAACGTCAGCGGCTCAAAGAGATCCTGCGCGAAGTGGTGCCGTCCGACGCGGGTGTGATCATCCGCACGGCGTCCGAGGGCGTCAAAGAAGAGGACATCCGCAGCGACGTCACCCGCCTGCAGGAGCGCTGGCAACAGATCGAGGCCAAGGCCATCGAGATCAAGGAGAAGGCCGCCGGCGCCGCGGTGGCGCTCTACGAAGAGCCCGACGTGCTGGTCAAGGTCATCCGCGACCTGTTCAACGAGGACTTCGCCGGCCTCATCGTGTCCGGTGAAGAAGCCTGGACCACCATCAACGATTACGTGAATTCGGTTGCGCCCGACCTGGTTTCGAAGCTGAACAAATACGAAACCGCCGAGAACGGTCCCGATGTGTTCGCGGTGCACCGCATCGACGAGCAACTCGCCAAGGCGATGGAACGCAAGGTGTGGCTGCCCTCGGGCGGCACGCTGGTGATCGACCGGACCGAGGCCATGACGGTGGTCGACGTCAACACCGGCAAGTTCACCGGGTCCGGCGGCAACCTCGAGCAGACGGTCACCAAGAACAACCTCGAGGCGGCCGAGGAGATCGTGCGCCAGCTGCGGCTGCGCGACATCGGCGGCATCGTGGTCATCGACTTCATCGACATGGTGCTCGAGTCCAACCGCGACCTGGTGCTGCGCCGGCTGACCGAGGCGCTGGCCCGCGACCGCACCCGCCATCAGGTGTCCGAGGTGACGTCGCTTGGCCTGGTCCAGCTGACCCGCAAGCGGTTGGGCACCGGCCTGATCGAGGCCTTCTCGACGTCGTGTCCGAATTGCGGTGGCCGCGGGATCCTGCTGCACGCCGACCCGGTGGACTCGGCCTCGTCGAACGGGCGCAAGTCCGAATCCGGTGGCGGCGGCCGCCGGGGCCGGCGCAAGAAGAACAAGGCCGAAGAGCAGGTGGTGGCCAAGGTGCCCGCCCACGCGCCGGGCGAGCATCCGATGTTCAAGGCGATGGCCGCCGGCTCCTCGACGCAGGGCGACTCCGAGGACGACTCCGACGAGGCCACTGAAGCCGCCGACGAGCTGGAGCAGAAGAAGGCGGCGCGCGGCGTCGAGGACACCGACCAAGAGGACTTCGACGAGGACACCGACGACGAGGACACCGACGACGAGGACGACGAGGACTCGGACGATGAGGACTCGGACGATGAAGACACCGACGACGAGGACTCGGACGACGACGACCTCGACGACGACGAGGACATCGACGACGAAGAGGACCTCGGCGACGACGATGAGGATCTCGAGCTCGACGACGACGACGAGGACCTGGACACCGAGGACGACGATTCCGACGACACCGACGCCGGCCAGTTCTCCGGTGGGGCCGAACAGGCCGGACCGGCTCGGCCCCGACGCAGGCGCGCTGCGGGCCGGCCGGCCGGCCCGCCGATCCACGCGGACTGAGCTGGTCATGCCCGGTTTGACCCTGTAGCCGCTGGTCACGTACCCTTGGACAGTTGTCGTCAGGCCGGACGAGGAAAACTTCGGCCGGCGGCAGCGGGACTCCCGGGTAATCGGCGCAGGCCCGCACCCAGACCCACCACGTGCACCGCGGCTGGTTGGCGCGCGACGCGCAGAGCAGCGGCTAGAAGAAGGAGCAGAACGACGATGGCGACCTACGCAATCGTGAAGACGGGCGGCAAGCAGTACAAGGTCGCCGTCGGGGACGTCGTCAAGGTCGAGAAGCTCGAATCCGAGCCCGGCTCGAACGTGTCGCTGCCGGTTGCCCTGGTGGTGGACGGCGCCAAGGTGACCACCGACGCGGCCGCGCTGGCCAAGGTCGCGGTGACCGGCGAGGTGCTCGAGCACACCAAGGGTCCCAAGATCCGCATCCACAAGTTCAGGAACAAGACCGGCTACCACAAGCGTCAGGGACACCGTCAGCAGCTGACGGTCCTGAAGGTCACCGGGATCAAGTAGCGAAGGCGGCAGAGATGGCACACAAGAAGGGCGCTTCCAGCTCGCGCAACGGTCGCGATTCCGCCGCGCAGCGGCTGGGCGTGAAGCGATTCGGCGGCCAGGTCGTCAAGGCGGGCGAGATCATCGTCCGGCAGCGCGGCACCAAGTTCCACCCGGGCGTGGGCGTCGGGCGTGGCGGGGACGACACGTTGTTCGCCAAGGAGGCCGGCGCCGTCGAGTTCGGCATCAAGCGCGGCCGCAAGACCGTCAACATCGTGGCCGCCGGGCAAGCCACCGACTGAGGTGTGTTTCCGGGCCCAGCCCGGTGATTTCGGCGCCCGGTGGTAGGTGAGAGGACCCACGATGCCTCGGTTCGTCGACCGCGTCGTCATCCATGCGCGTGCCGGTGCCGGTGGTAACGGATGCGCCTCCGTCCATCGCGAGAAGTTCAAGCCGCTCGGAGGCCCCGACGGCGGTAACGGCGGGCGCGGCGGCAGCATCGTGTTCGTCGTCGATCCGCAGGTGCACACCCTGCTCGACTTCCATTTCCACCCCCACGTCACCGCCCCGTCGGGCAAGCAGGGCATGGGCAACAATCGCGACGGCGCCGCCGGCGCCGACCTGGAAGTCAAAGTGCCCGACGGCACCGTCGTCCTCGACGAAAACGGTCGGCTGCTCGCCGACCTGGTCGGCGCGGGCACCCGGTTCGAAGCGGCCGCGGGTGGACGCGGCGGGCTGGGCAACGCCGCACTCGCCTCGCGGGCCCGCAAGGCTCCCGGCTTTGCGCTGCTGGGCGAGCAGGGCCAGACCCGCGACCTGACGCTGGAACTCAAGACCGTGGCCGACGCCGGCCTGATCGGTTTTCCCTCGGCCGGCAAATCTTCGCTGGTGTCCACGATCTCGGCCGCCAAGCCCAAGATCGCCGACTATCCGTTCACCACGCTGGTGCCCAACCTCGGGGTGGTATCGGCGGGCGAACACACCTTCACCGTTGCCGACGTGCCCGGCCTGATCCCGGGTGCATCGCAGGGCCGCGGCCTGGGCCTGGATTTCCTCCGCCACATCGAGCGGTGCGCCGTGCTGGTGCACGTCGTCGACTGCGCCACCGCGGATCCCGGCCGTGACCCCATCTCCGACATCGATGCGCTGGAGGCCGAACTCGCCGCGTATACGCCCACCCTGCAAGGGGATGCGGCACTGGGTGATCTGACCGAGCGGCCCCGCGCCGTAGTGCTCAACAAGATCGACGTCCCCGAGGCGCGCGAGCTTGCCGAGTTTGTCCGTGACGAGATCGCCCAGCGCGGCTGGCCGGTGTTCCTGGTGTCGACCGTGGCACGAGAAGGCCTGCAGCCGTTGATATTCGGGCTGTGGCAGATCATCTCGGACTATAAGGCGGCCCAGCCCGAGATCGTGCCGCGGCGCCCGGTGATCCGGCCGGTACCCGTCGACGACAGCGGCTTCAGTGTGCAGCCGGATCCCCAGCAGCCCGGCGCCTTCGTGGTCAGCGGCGCACGCCCCGAACGCTGGATCCGCCAGACCAACTTCGACAACGACGAGGCCGTGGGATATCTGGCCGACCGGTTGGCGCGCCTCGGCGTCGAAGAGGAGTTGCTGCGGCTGGGCGCGCGGCCGGGCTGCGCAGTGACCATCGGGGACATGACGTTCGATTGGGAGCCGCAAACGCCTGCGGGACAACAGGTTGCGCTATCCGGTCGCGGAACCGACACGAGGCTGGAGCGCACCGAGCGCGTCGGCGCGGCCGAACGCAAGGCCGCCCGGCGCCAGCGGCGCGCCGGCGACGATGCAGAGCGCAGCGATGCTGAGGAGCGGCGCAGAACCAGAGTACGCGGTGAGGAGCAGTGACCGCGCACCGCGACGTCATCCGCACTGCGCGCAGCCTGGTGGTCAAGGTGGGCACCAACGCGCTGACCACACCGGCCGGGGTGTTCGACGCGGGCCGGCTGGCCGGGCTCGCCGACGCGATCGAGGCCCGGATGAAGGCGGGGACCGACGTCGTCATCGTGTCGTCGGGAGCCATCGCCGCCGGCATCGAGCCGCTCGGATTATCCCGTCGGCCAAGGGATTTGGCGACCAAACAGGCCGCGGCCAGCGTCGGTCAGGTCGCGCTGGTGAATTCGTGGAGCGCCGCGTTCGCCCGCTATGGCCGCACGGTCGGCCAGGTGCTGCTGAGCGCGCACGACATCTCGATGCGGGCCCAGCACACCAACGCCCAGCGCACGCTGGATCGGCTGCGCGCCCTGCATGCGGTGGCGATCGTCAACGAGAACGACACGGTGGCCACCAACGAGATCCGGTTCGGTGACAACGACCGGCTTTCGGCGCTGGTGGCTCACCTGGTCGGCGCCGAGGCGCTGGTGTTGCTGTCCGACATCGACGGACTCTACGACGCGGATCCCCGAAAGACCGAAGGCGCCAGGTTCATCGCGGAAGTGTCCAGCTCCGCGGATCTGATCGGTGTAATCGCCGGCCCCGGAAGCGATTTGGGCACCGGCGGCATGACCTCCAAGATGTCGTCGGCGCTGCTGGCCGCCGATGCCGGTGTGCCGGTGTTGCTGGCAGCCGCCGCCGACGCCGCGACCGCGCTCACCGACGCTTCGGTCGGCACGGTGTTCGCGGCACGCCCGGTGCGGATGTCGGCCCGGCGGTTCTGGGTGCGTTACGCCGCCGAGGCTGCCGGTGCCCTGACCCTGGACGAGGGTGCGGTGCGCGCGGTGGTGCGCCAGCGTCGCTCGCTGCTGCCCGCCGGGATCACCGCGGTCTCGGGCCGCTTTTACGCCGGCGACGTGGTCGAGTTGCGCGACCCGGACGGGGTGATGGTGGCCCGCGGTGTGGTCGCCTACGACGCGACCGAACTGGTCACCATGATGGGCCGCTCGACCTCCGAGCTGCCCGGCGAGTTGCGCAGGCCCGCGGTGCACGCCGACGATTTGGTGGCGGTGTAGGAGGTCCCCGGCGGACGCCGCCTCGGGACCCATGACGACCTTCCGGAACGAACTAGCGCATGTGCTAGCGCAATTGCGGCGGTCGGGTCAGTGCTCCGAGATGGGCTTGAGATACAGTGCGCCCCAGACGATCTCGGCCAGGGTGGCGGCCAGTTCGGCGTCGTAGTCGCCGGGCTTGGTCGGGAGGTTCTGCTGGCAGGCCCGTTCGACCATCCACGTCAGCGCGCTGGCCGTGGTGAGCGCGGCCAGTTCCGGGCGGATCGAGCCGTCCGCCTGGCCGTCTTCGATGACGTGGGTGAGCTGCTCGGAGATGCCGGTCAGCAGTTCGCGATACGTGTCCGCCGTCAGCGGGTCGTAGGCGGCCATCTCGTTGAGCGCGACCAGCACCGCCTGGTGGCGCCGGTAGGTGGCGATGATGCGGCTCATCGCGGTCCGCACGTCCTCGGGGTCACGGCGCCCGGCCACGCTCCACCAACTCCGCGCGCCGTCGGTCAGATCGCCGAATACCTGGCCCGCAAGCCGGCGCAGCAGATGCCCCTTGTCCTCGAAGTAGATGTAGAAGCTGGCCCGGGAGATGCCGGCCTCACCGGAGAGCCGATCCACGCTGAGTTCGGTGAAGCTCGCGCCGTCGCGCATCAGCCGTTCGGTGGCGTCCAGCAGCCGGCGCTCCATCCGCTCGCGCCGCTGCTCGCGGCCCAGGCTGCGGTTGCCCTGCGGCTTGCGGGTGAGCGACGGCATGCGCCGAGCATAACCGAGTACTCGACATATTGACTAGACAGATTGTCTAGGCATATCGTCGCAGGGAGCCTGTGACCGGTGTCATACGAGACGGAGGATCACCACCATGGCCGTGCTGACGGGTAAGTCCGGGACCGACAAGTCCGGCCGTGCCTACGACGAGATCGATCTGTCCTCGCGCGCGTTCTGGTCCACCACCGCGGCCGATCGGGAGCGCTCCTTTGCCGTGCTGCGGGCCGAGCGGCCGGTGAGCTGGCATCCACCGGTCGAGGATTCGCTGATGCCCGATCCGGCCGACCCCGGCTTCTGGGCGGTCACCCGGCGCTCCGACATCGTCGCGGTGAGCCGCAACAACGACGTCTTCCTGTCCGGCCACGGGGTGATGTTCGAGAGCATCCCGGTGGAGCTGCTCGAGGCGTCGCAGTCGTTCCTGGCGATGGACCCGCCGCGACACACCAAGCTGCGCAAGCTCGCTCACGCCGCGCTGAGCCCCCGCCAGGTCCGCCGCATCGAAGACTCGATCAAGGCCAACGCCAAGACCATCGTCGAAGAGCTCCGATCCGCAGGCAGCGGCGCGGATTTCGTCGACCACTGCGCCAAGGAACTGCCCATCCGCACCCTGTCGGACATGATGGGGATTCCGGAATCCGAACGTGAGCGCATGGCGCACGCCACCGATGCCCTGGTCTCCTGGGCGGACCCGCAGTTCCTCGCCGGACGCCCGGCGCTGGAGGTCCTGTTGGAAAACCAAATGTATCTGCACCAAGTCGTCGGCACGCTGGCCACCGAACGTCGCGAACACCCGGGTGACGACCTGATCAGCAGCCTGGTCACCGCCGAAGTCGACGGCGACCGGCTCGAAGACGCGGAGGTGGCGGCGTTCTTCGTCCTGCTGTCGGTGGCGGGCAACGACACCACCCGTCAGACCATCAGTCATACCCTGCGGGCGCTCACCGGATGAACTCCTCGATGGCCGTGCCGATTCGGTTGTCGAAATCCTCGAGCAGCCATGCCTTCTCGCGGGGAAAATCGGTGAGCGCCCGCAGGGTATGACTGATGGTCTGACGGGTGGTGTCGTTGCCCGCCACCGACAGCAGGACGAAGAAC
>NZ_LZKY01000014.1:0-1650 GCF_001673055.1 Mycobacterium sp. 1245801.1 | reverse complement strand
TCCTGCCGTGCCGTCGGGCGCCGACAGCGGCTGAGCGATCAGCGGGGTGTCGGAGTCGGCCGGGCGGCGCACGTGGTGCGCGCCGAGGTGTGCGGTGCGCCGGTCGACCAGTCGGCGATGCCGCGCCGGATTCCCTGCAGCAGCGCGTCCCTTCCCGCCGGGGCCGTGTCGTTGCAGCTCGAGTGCAGGGTGCTGAATGGGCTGGGGTCGGCGCCGGCCGGCGCCGCCACCAGCACGGCCGGGCCCACCAGCATCGCCGCGCTGACCAGCACTCGGGTGATCACCCGGTCGGGACGACGCGAAGAGCGGGCGGTACCAAGCATGACGGTGTCAGCCTAGGACGGCGGCGCTGAGAGGGCGCTGAGAGCGCGCTGAGCTTGGTGTTCTCTGCGAGCACGCGGCCCTGCAGAATCAAGGGCGTGCGCACATTCGGTGGCCGGTCGGCCCGGTGCCGCGGGCGGCTGCGTCCGCGGCACCTGCCGCACCTGGGCATCTCGGCCCGCTCGGCCAGATCGGACGTCGAGATGTCGGCCACCCTGGTCCGGATCGCGTCCACCGACTGCAGCGAGCGGCGCACCAGCCAGTAGGTCGCCCCCGCCACCACCGCGACAATCACCGGCGCGCTGCAGGCCAACAGGATCGCCAGGGCCCGCGCGGTCCCCTCGACCGCCTCGCTGCCCCCGCCCACCAGCACCGTGTAGACACCTGATCGGGTCGCGACTTTCTGGCCGCTGACCCGCATGTCGTCGCCGGCCACCGCGTCGTCGGGCAGGCCGCGACGCAGGTTGAAGTCGAACTGATCCGGCGAGACCAGCGGCGTTTTCGGCGCCGAGCCGGACCGCCTGACCACGGTGCCGTCCGGGCCGATCAACTGGGTCGCGACCACCCGCTGGTCGGTGTGCAGCAGCGCGTTGTCGAGGTCGTCGAACGAATCGGCCTGCAGCGCCTTGGTGATATCGCGGACCCGTTCGGCGGTGGCGTAATCGACGCCCGCCAGCAGCGACCGGTACAGGATCGCGTCCAGTCCCGCGCCGGCGATGGCCAGCGCACACAGCACAACAATCGCCGACACCGCGGCCGAGCGGGCCGAGATGCCCAGGTGCGGCAGGTGCCGCGGACGCAGCCGCCCGCGGCACCGGGCCGACCGGCCACCGAATGTGCGCACGCCCTTGATTCTGCAGGGCCGCGTGCTCGCAGAGAACACCAAGCTCAGCGCGCTCTCAGCGCCCTCTCAGCGCCGCCGTCCTAGGCTGACACCGTCATGCTTGGTACCGCCCGCTCTTCGCGTCGTCCCGACCGGGTGATCACCCGAGTGCTGGTCAGCGCGGCGATGCTGGTGGGCCCGGCCGTGCCGTCGGGCGCCGACAGCGGCTGAGCGATCAGCGGGGTGTCGGAGTCGGCCGGGCGGCGCACGTGGTGCGCGCCGAGGTGTGCGGTGCGCCGGTCGACCAGTCGGCGATGCCGCGCCGGATTCCCTGCAGCAGCGCGTCCCTTCCCGCCGGGGCCGTGTCGTTGCAGCTCGAGTGCAGGGTGCTGAATGGGCTGGGGTCGGCGCCGGCCGGCGCCGCCACCAGCACGGCCGGGCCCACCAGCATCGCCGCGCTGACCAGCACTCGGGTGATCACCCGGTCGGGACGACGCGAAGAGCGG
>NZ_LZKY01000013.1:0-18584 GCF_001673055.1 Mycobacterium sp. 1245801.1 | reverse complement strand
GAATCGCGTTGGTGTACGTGATTTCTCGTCAGGTCACCGCGAGCAGGCGATAGAGCCCGATCAGTCCCACGGCCACGATGATCGCCCGCAGCGCATTGCCCGACAACCGCCGCCCGTAGCGCGCGCCGAGCAGCCCGCCGACCAGTGAGCCCGCCGCGATCAGCCCGGCGGCCGGCCAGCTGATCCGATCGAACGCCACCGCCGTATAGGCAATGGCGGCAACCACATTCACCATCAACGCCAATAAGTTCTTGGCCGCGTTGGTGCGCTGCACCGATTCCGGAAGCAGGGCGCCCATCAGGCCGACCAGCAGAATCCCTTGCGCCGCTGTGAAATAGCCGCCGTAGACGCCGACGGCGAACGTGCCGAACACCAGCGTCGCCATCCGGCGCGGGCTGACGTGGTCGGGCGAGCGACCCGCCTGCTCGGCGCGCCGGGCCGTCCACGCCTGGATCCGTGGCCCGACGACCACCAACACCAGCGCCAGCACCAGCAGCACCGGCACGATGTCGGCGAACACCTTCTCGGGCAGATGCAGCAGCAGGTACGCGCCCAGCGCCGCGCCGGCCAACGATGCCGGGAGCTGCCACCGCAGCCGATCCCACTGGCCGCGCAGCTCGGCGCGATAGCCCCAGGTCCCCGAGACGCTGCCGGCGACCAGACCCGTTGCGTTCGACATGGTGGCCGTCACCGGCGGATAGCCGAGCGCGACCAGCGTCGGGAAGGTGATCAGGGTGCCGGACCCGACCAGCGCGTTGATCGCACCGGCACCCAGCCCGGCCAGGCATATGAGGAACATCTGAAATGGCGACACCGGAGAAAAACCTTAGCGTGCCGCCGATTTCGGCGCGAGGCGAGCGTCGGCCCGGGTCGGCCGGTCAGGCGGGCGGGGCTTGCGGGCCGCGTTCCACGCCGGTCCGCAGCTTGACCGAGGCCGAATACGCCAGCGTCCGAAAGTGCAGCACCGGATCGTCGGACGGCTCGATGCCGTCGGTCACCCGCATCGGATCGAACACCACGATGTCGCCGCCGTGCTCGCGCTCGGTGTCCAGACCGGTGATGGCCAGGGTGCCCACGGTGACGATCTGGGTGCTCTGCCAGGCCGCCGACGGGTCCACGGTCGAGTCGGTGGGACCGGCGATCTGCACCCGGAAGTCGAACCGCACCGGCCCGCCGTCCAGCCGCGTCTGCAGTTCGTCGGTGAGGAAGTCCCGATCCTTGTCGTGGGCGTCCGACCCCGACAAGTACTCCTCGGCCGCGGTCGGAACCAGGTGGTAGCGAACGAATCTGGCGCTGCCGTCGGCGGCGATCCAGCGGAAGGCGTGCAGGCCGTGGTATTCGGTGGTGGCGTAGCTGGCCGGGATCCGGTTCGCCTCACGCAGCAGGGGCAACGCGCCGAGCAGCCGCGGATGGGTGAGCAGGTGTTTGGCCATGCGCAGCGGCGTGGTGAGACCGGGCCGCATCGCCTTGAGCAGATCGATGAATCCGTCGGGCGTGCTGGAGACGAACAACCGGGCGGTCTGCGTCGAAACGTCGGTGGTGGAGCCGTCGGGCAGGGTGAACTTCACCGCCATCCCGCGCACCCCGGGTGCGCCGTCGCGCTGCTCGGGGTTGCCCGATCCGTTGGAGAAGCGGATCAGCGCCGGGACGGTCGAACCGTCGAGATGCTGTGCGCGCGAGAGCATGAGCGCGTCGGGGGTCGCGGTGAACGTGCCGCGGTACAGGGTGCCCTTGGCGTGCAGCGCGCGGCATCCAGGCTGTGCTCCGCCGGCGCCCCGGATCGCCTCGATCGCCTGGTCAGGGGTAAGTGCACCGCTCATGGACGAATCTTAGTTGGATCAGTCGGGAAAGCCGAAGAGTTCGACCACACCGTGATCGCGTCCGGCGGTGTAGCCGCCGTCGACGGCGAGCGCCTGGCCGCTGACGAAGGAGGCGTCGGGCGAGAGCAGGAAGGCGGCCATGGCGGCGATCTCCTCGGGCTGCCCCAGGCGCTGCAGGGCGTGCTCCTTGGTGATGGAGGCCAGCGGTCCCTCCATGCCGGGAATGCTGAAGACGCTGTGCGCCATGGGTGTTTCGATGAAGCCGGGGCAGATGACGTTGGCCCGGATGCCGCTCGGCCCGTAGTCGAGGGCAATGTTCTTGGTGAGCAGCACGACGCCGCCCTTGGCCGCGTTGTACGAGCTGCCCCCGGCGGTGCCCTCCAGGCCTTCGACGCTGGCGACCGTCACGATCGAGCCGCGTTCGCCGTCGGCCCGGGGTTGGTCGATCATCTTCGCCAGGGCCGCCTTAGCCACCAGGAAGGTGCCGGTGAGGTTGATCCCGATCACCCGATCCCATTCGGCGCGCTCGAGCAGGTGCACCGGGCCTCCCCCGGCGACCCCGGCGGCGTGGAAGAGGCCGTCGAGGCGGCCCGGCACGGCGGCCAGCACCGCGGCGATCGCGGCTTCGTCGGTCACGTCGGCGGAGACGAAGGTGAACCGCGCGCCCAGGTCGTCGGGCGGGGCGGCCACGTCGGCGCCGATCACGGTGCCGCCCTCGGCCAACAACCGTCGCGCGGTGGCCAACCCGATTCCGGACGCGGCGCCGGTCACGACGAAGGTGCGGGAACGGGCGCGGTCGGAGTTCACCATGTCGCATCCTTCACGGGTGGTGGGCGGTTCGGCCCCGTCATGGTGACACACGTTCGCGCCGTTGGCTTTACCAATGCAGTCGTTCGATAGGCCGGCTGTATCGAGCCATAGCAAACCCGTCTTGGACATAGCCGTGCCAGCTGGAGGACGATAGGCCGATGTCAATACCTCAGCCGCGGGCGCGGTCGCGCCGGACCGGATGGCGTTTCGGAGCGATCGGCGCGGCCGCCGTCACCGCGGTGGTCTTGCTCGGCTCCCCCGTCGACCGGGCCGCGCCAACCGCCGCGGTCGCGCTGTTGTCCGATGACGCCGTCGCCATCGCGCCGGGCGTCTCGGTCACCGCGGCCCCCGGCTGGACGGTCGGAAACCGCGGCCCGAACTGGGTGGCGCTGAACAACGCCGACACCACCGCGCAGCTGCGGATCACGGTCAAAGCCGCGGGCGGCGCGGACGCCGCCGGGCTGCTGCAGGCCGACATCGACCAGTTCACCGGCGGCGCATCGGCCATCCTGACCGACGTGAACCGCCTGACCGCGCCCGAGACCAAGCCCCTGCCCGGCCCCAACTTCCAGCAGGAAGCCTCCGTCGACTACACCGCGACCGTGGTGAACCCGCAGGGCGCGATCCCGGTGATCGGCACGTTCACCGAGCTGCTGAACGCCTCGAACGGCCGATCGGCGTTCATCGACTTCCGCCAGGACAGCAGCGCGACCAGTCAGGCCGCCGGCGAGGGCGGAATGATGATCAGCTCCCTGCAATGAGCCGCTAGCGACCCGCGCGGGCGAGGGTCGGCGTCGCACGCGTGCAACCGACCGCGTATTACAAACTGGTACGAATCGACCGCGGAGGGGTTCATGCCATCAGCCGAGACGGCGACCAGCACGGCGGAGACGCTCGCCGGCATCGTCGAACGACACGCACAGCACCGGCCCGACGCGGTCGCCATCCGGTACGGCGAACGCCAGTGGTCCTGGGCCGAGTGGAGCTCGCGGATCCGTCGCGCCGCCGGTGCGCTGCGCGCCGCCGGCCTCGAGCGGGGCCAGTGCGTGGCCTTCCTGGACAAGAACCACCCCGCCTGTCTCGAGGTCCTCATCGCCGGCGCCTCGATCGGCGTCGTGACCACGGTCGTCAACTGGCGAGTGGTCGGCGACGAACTCGTCCACGTCCTCACCGACAGCGGCGCCCGCGTGCTGCTCGTCGGCGCCGAGCTGCGTGCGGCGGCCGTGTCCGCCGCCGAGCGGGTCCCGGGTGTGGAACGCATCATCGAGGTCGGTGAAGAATACGAATCGTTGCTCGCCGCGGCGCCCCCGACGCAGGCCGACGCGAGCGTCGACGAAAACGAGACGGCGTTGGTGATTTACAGCTCCGGCACCACCGGACGCCCCAAGGGCGTGCTGCTCAGCCAGCGCGCGCTGGTCAATCACGCGTCCAACCTGGCTCCGGCGTTTCCCTTCGACGAGGGCGACGCCAACTTGGTGGCGATGCCGTTGTTCCACGTCGGCGGGATCGGCTATGCGCTATTCGGAATCCGTTCGGGTGCACCGACATTCATTACCCGTGAGCCCGACGCGGCAACGCTTATCGGCGCGGTGCGGGCCGGCGCCACGCACGCGTTCTTCGTCCCGCCGGTGATCGCCCGGTTCCTGGACGCGGGTGAGGCGGCGACCGCGGCCCTCGCCGGCCTGCGCTACATCGTCTACGGCGCCGCACCGATGCCGCTATCGCTGCTGCATCGCGCGCTGTCCACCTGGCCCAACACGAAATTCGTGCAGGTGTACGGGCAGACGGAACTGTGCGGGGCGGTCACCGCGCTGTCCGACGACGATCACCGCGACGCGGCGCGGCCCGAGCTGCAACTGGCGGCCGGAAAGGCCCAGCTGGGCTGCGAGATTCGCATCGCCGACCCCGAGACCGGTAACCCGTTGGCGACCGGCGAGTCCGGTGAGGTCTGGGTGCGCAGCAACCAGAACATGACGGGCTACCTCAACCGGCCGGACGCGACGGCCGAGACGATTACCGCCGACGATTGGGTGCGCACCGGCGACATCGGTCGGCTGGACGCCGACGGCTACGTCTACATCGAGGACCGCATCAAGGACATGATCATCACCGGCGGCGAGAACGTGTACGGCCCAGAGGTGGAAAGCGTGCTCATCGAGCATCCCGCCGTCGAGGACGCCGCGGTGATCGGGGTGCCCGACGACTTCTGGGGCGAATCGGTCAAGGCGATCGTGGTGGCCGACGGCGAGGTCGACGAGAAAGGCATCATCGAATTCTGCCGCGAGCATCTGGCCGGCTTCAAATGTCCGCGTACGATCGACTTTGTGCCCGAACTCCCCCGCAACGCGAGCGGGAAGATCCTGAAAACCGAGCTGCGGGAACCGTTTTGGCGCGATAGGGCGCGGGGCATATGAGCAGCCGCCTGGATGCCGCGCGCCGCGACTGCGCGATCAGCGTGCTGGGCGGTCCCACGACCGTCGTCGACATCGCCGGCCGCAGGATCGTCATGGACCCCACGTTCGACCCGCCGGGCGTACACGCCTACCTGACCAAGCTCACCGGTCCCGCGGTGAGCGCCGAGGCCCTCGGGCCGGTGGATGTGGTGCTGGTCAGCCACGACCAGCATCCCGACAACTTCGACGACGAGGGCCGCCGCATGGCGCTGGCCGCGCCCCTGCTGCTCACCCATCCCGGCGCCGCGGGCCGGTTGGGTCCGCCGGCTGTCGGCGTGGCGCCCTGGCAGTCCCACGAACTCAACGGCGTATCCACGTCGCTTACCGTGCAAGCGGTTCCGGCGGTCCACGGTCCGGCCGACGGCCAGCGCGACGCCGGCGGCCACATCAACTGCGAGGTGACGGGTTTCGTGCTGTCCGGGCCGGGCCTGCCGACGGTGTACCTCAGCGGCGACAACGCCTCCATGACCGCGGTCAAAGACGTCGCCGATCGCGTCGGTCGGGTCGACATCGCCGTGCTGTTCGCCGGTGCGGCGAGCGTGCCCACCAAGGAGCGTGGGCGGCCGTTGACGCTGACCGCGGCGCGCGCGGCGGCCGCGGCCGAATTGCTTGGCGCCAAAGCGGTGATACCCGCCCACGTCGACGGCTGGGCCCATTTCACCGAGGGCGTCGACGAATTCGTCGCGGCGTTCGATCAGGCCGGCATCAGCGACGTGCTCAGGGTCGCCCCGCACGGCGAGTGGATCGACTTATAGGCGTCCCTGCACGCGCAGCTCTGGATGCACCCAGTCGGGCGAGCGGCGCTCCTTGAAGGAGCGGAAGCCTTCGATGGCCTCGGCGTCGGACAGGCTGGCGGTCATGCCGATGCGGTCATAGAGGCCCAGGTAACCGTCGATGCTGGACTTGATGACGCCGCGGGCACGCGGTGCGGTTCGACAGCACTGCGCCAGTAGCTCGTTCGCCGCGTCAAGCAGGCCCTCGTGCGGCACCACCCTGGTGACCAGGCCCCAGTCGAGGGCTTCGACCGCGGTCAGCACCCGACCGGTGAACATCAGGTCGCGGGTGCGCACCGGCCCGATGACGCGGGTGAGCATCTGGCTGTAGTAGGTGTCGGCGTAGCCGCGGAACAACTCGGGCACCCGGAAGGTCGCCCGATCGCTGACCACCGACAGGTCGCTGCACAACGCGATCTGGAACCCGCCGCCCTGGCACAGCCCGTTGACCGCGGAGACGATGGGCTTGGCCGAGGTGCGCACGGCGTCGAACGGCGTCACGTCCATGCCGAGCGCCGAACCGAAGGTGATCCAGTTGTCCTCGCCTCCCCCGCCGCCCATGTCGCCGCCGGGGGCGAAGACGTCGCCGGTGCCGGTGAGCACCAGCCCGGCCAGATCCGGGTCCTCGTTGAGACGTCCCACCGCATAACGGATTCCGAAGTACATGGCCGGGCTCAGCGCGTTGCGCGCTTCGGGCCGGTCGATGGTGCACACGGCGATCGGTCCGTGGCGCTCGAAGCGCAGGTACGGCGTGCCCAGCCAGTCGCCGTCGGGCGGACGGGGGGTGTTCTGCGGTGTCTGCGCCACGGGACTCCTCTCGGGTCGGCTCCGCGGATGCGTCGCGCCGCTACTGTAGCTCTTACAGTATCGGGCCGACCCCCCGCCTACACGTAAGGCAGCGTCGCCGTCTCCGCCGTCGCGGACGCGTCGGCGATCACCGAGGAGAGCTTGGACTGCAGGGTCGACGTGGCGTCCCCCACCGGCTTGTCGCAGAACCTGCAGAGCGCCTTGAAGTTTGGTTGTTCGTCTTCGTCCGGCCAGAACCGCCGCGGCCCGACCTGAGCCCCGGGGTCGAACTGGACGGATTGATGCGGGGCGTCTTTGAGGATTCTGCCGACGGGATGGCGTTGCGGGCATTCGAGTTTCAGCATGCCGACGCCTTCTTGATTTCCGACCATGGTTCGCCGTCCTCTCTCGGGTGTGCGCTGTCAGTGCAGGATCCGCGCGAGCTTGCGCCATCGCCGATGCCGGTGACGAAACATCACCCGGACGAAGGCGCGGGTGAGCAGCCCGTGCAGGCCGTCGTCCGTTTCGATCTCGTCGGTGTAGCGGCAGCTGCGCTCGTCGATGGGTTCGAACGTCAGGCGGTGATTCCAGGTCCGGACGGGTCCGCCGTGCTCGTTGGTGTAGATCTCGGTCGGCTCGAGTCGCTTGATGGTGAGGTGATGCGTCCAGGCCGGGATCACGCCGAACCACCAGAACCGCGCCGATCCTTGGGTGCCCACCTCGATGCGCTCGGGGACGTCGAGCCGGTACACCCGCAGCACCGGGCTCAACACGTGCCGCATCAGCTCGGGCTTGCGCGCCAGTGCGGACGCCGTCTCGACCGGGATCGGCAGCTCGGTAGTTAGGGTTACCTTACTCATGCAGTTCATGGTCGCTCAGCGGGCACGATCAGGCAATACCGCGCGAGCCTACGTCGGGGCGCCGTCGCGAGGGCCAAAGAGTAGGAATATCCCTGATATCGGCTGCCCGTGCAGCGCAATAGCGTGGGGCAATGGTGATCCCCGGCGCGGGCTTGGAACGCTTTCTGGTCGAGTGGTACGGCCCTGACGCGCACGCGCACTTCATCAATGAGACGGCCGGACATCTCAACGACAGCGCGACATCCGTGGCGGCGAGCGGCAGCCAGATCCGACTGCTGATGGCGTTGGCGGTTCCCGCGGATGAGTATGCCTTCGGCATCTTCGCCGCCGAATCGGCGGAAACCGTCGCGCGGGTCTGCGTCGACGCGGGCGCACCCGCGGAACGGATCAGCGCCGTCATCGGATGGTCGCTCGCCTTCGACTGAAGTGGTCGCCGAATTCGCTTGGCCCAGTGAGTATCTAGCCGATTCTTCTTGAGTATGTCTGTGCCTGAAGCGAATTCGATAGCCACCCGCAGTGGCTCAGTACAGCGGGGTCCAGATGCCGTCGAACCAGTAACCCCAACCGCCGTACTGCCAATTGAAGATCGGCAGGACCGTGTAGGTGTTGTAGGTGAACGGCGCGAAATAGCGCTGCCCATAGGATGCGTCAACCGGTGGCCCGGTCCACGGGCGGTTCCAACCGCCGGCCGGCGGTGGCCCGTTCCAGCCACCGGCAGGCGGCGGACCCTCCCAGTTGGGCGGGGGCTGGCCCGGAGCCGGGCCGTCATTCCAGCCGTAGCCGTTCGGCCGCGGCGGCGGCGGCGCCCCCTGACCCGGAATCCAGAAGCCGCCGGGCAGGTCGACGGGGCCGCCGACTTGCGGAGCGCCGCGCAAGATCGGACCACGCGGCGGGTAGTAGGGCTCGTGTGGCGGCTGATAGTTCGGCGCGTTGAGGATCGGGCGGTTGGGGGTCGGTTGCGGCGAGCCGCCCCACGGCGCCGAGGGTGACGGCGGCGTGGAGCCGGCGCCCCCGTATCCGGGGCCGGCGCTGGGGCTGGGACCCGGGTTTTGGTTGGCAGGGGTGCAGTCCGGATGCCAGGCGGGGCACGAGAACGGTATCGAGGTCGTGGGCGCCGGAGTGCTCCACTGCGAGGGTGTCGGTCCGGGAGTGCTCCACGGCGCAGACGTGGTCGGCGGCGGAGTGGTGCTCCACGGCTTCGAGGTGGTCGGCGGCGGAGTGGTACTCCACGGCTTCGAGGTGGTCGGCGGCGGAGTGGTACTCCACGGCTTCGAAGTGGTCGGGGGCGGGGTGCTGTTTCGCGGCGGCGTGGTCGTCGGCGTTGCGCCGCCGGCCCCGGGAACGTGTGACCCGGGAGCAGGCACCGTCCCCGTGCCCCCATACCCGGGGCCGGGGTTGGGGACACCGGAGCAGCCCTTTTGCCCGTTGGGGCACGGCGGCGGGTCCAACGGCGGGGCGGAGCCGGCGAGTCCCGCGTTGACCCCCGCGACGGACAAGCCCAGGCCCGCAGCAACTCCGGCTGCTGCGGCGAGACGTTTGATGGACATCGGTTGCGTTCCCTTCTAAGGGCAGGTCACGTCCAACTCGAAGGGCTTGGTTACCGGCTTCGGTTGGTGCGGGTCGCTAGTGTCGGCACCGGTCGCGGTGCCCTTGATCTGGTAGGACTTGCCGCTTGCCGCGGCCCCGGCGGATCCGCCCTGACCCGGTGCGGCGTCGGAATAGCCGAGCGTGATGCCGTCGACGATGCCGAGCCCGACCGCGTGAACGATGGGCGGGTTGTCGGTGCTGATCACCGCGCCCAGACCGTTGGCCGCGTCGCCGATGCCGATGGTGATCCTGTTCCCGGACGGGTTGCAGGTGACCGCGCCGGTCACGTTCTGGCTCTTGCCGTCGACGATGACCTGCGGTCCGGCGGGCGCCGGCGGGTTTGATGCGCCCGTGTTTGACTTACCGGAACAGCCAGCACAACTCGCGATGACGACGGCCATGCCGGCTGCGCCGACGACGATCCCATGCTTCACCGCTGCTCTCCTTCGTGTCGTTGTCGTCGCCGTCCGCGTATTACTGCGCGGGGCCGGGGATCTGGTACGCGCACCTACCGGTCGTGTGTTCGGTGAGCGGGACGGGCTGGCCGTCCACCTGAATCGCACAGTCGTGCGGACCGCCAGTTTTATCGGTGTAGTTCAACGCCAGGTACGGGTTACCGGTGACCTGCACGGTCTGCGACCAGGGCACCGAAACCCAGGTGGTGGTGCTCGCCGGATACACCGGGGTTCCGGGGTCGGGGATGACGGAGAAGACGTCACCACCGCCGAGGATCCGGTACACCACGGTGTGTTGGCCCGGGTGGGCCTGGGCCCTCGGCAACATCGCCTGCGGTGCGCTGCTAGCGGCGATGGCGACGGCCGCGAGCACAGCGGCCATGGTGTGCAAGCGCGGAGTCGTTGGCATGGCGTTCCTTTCGATATGCGCGACACACGGTCTCACCCGTATGTCTCTTGTTCGTCGATGAGGCAACCGCCGCCCCCGCGGTGGGTCCAGCAAACGCCCGCAGCGCCCGCCGTATCAATTAGGGATTTCCCTACACTTTCCGGCGGCCGGACGCCGTGTCAGGAATCGACTTCCAGTTGGTCGAGGCGGCGGCCGAGTTCGGCGCGTGACCGGATGCCGAGCTTGCGGTAGATCCGTGAGAGATGAACCTCGACGGTCTTGGGGCTGATGAACAGCCCCGAGGCGATGTCGTGATTGGTCTTGCCCGCCGCCGCCAGATCGGCGATCCGGCGCTCGGCCGACGTCAGCACCTGGGCGTCGGCTCGGCCGAAAGTGATGCGCTCCAACGAGCTTCGCGCGCGCCGCACCCACAGCGGCGTGCCCAGCTCCACGAACGTATCCACCGCCGCCCGCATCGCCGCGGCGGCATTCTCCCGGCTGCGCTGCCTGCGCAGGATCTCTCCGAGTAGCAACTGCGTGCGGGCGCGCTCAAATGGCATGGGCAACCGCTCGTGTTCGGCCATCGCCCGTTGCGCGGCCGCCAGCGCCGCACCGAGGTCTCGGCCCCCGGCCAGCAGCATTGCCCGGCAACGCGCACCCGACGCCAGCATCCACGGCCTGCCCAACCGATGTCCGTTGGCCTCCAAGACGTCGATGAGGGGCCGCGCCTCATCGAGCCGTCCGAGCTGAATCAGGGCTTCGGCGGCATCGGGCAGAAAAGGGGTGACGAAAATCTCTGTGGCGCGCGGGCTTCGCTCGAACTCACTCAGCAGCGGTGAAAGTGCCTGCAGCGCGGCTTCGTAGTCGCCCAGCGAAACCTCGAGAAAGCCAAGCGTGCTGGTGGGCCAGACGGTGACCAGCGCGGGCGAGTCGCAGCGCTCGGCGGCGGCCAAGGCGGCGGTGGCATCGCGGCGTGCGACCGCCTCGTCGCCGGCATAGGCGGCCACCAGTGCCTGGATCATCAGCGCCACGGCCAGCGGCAGGTCCGCGTCGAGCTGGCGCGCACGTTGCAGTGCGTCCTCCCCGATGAGCGAGGCCTCCGCGAAATCACCGCGCCACATCTCATTGAGCGCGCTGTGGAACGCGCCGACCATCATTTCGCTTTCGGCGCCGCGATCGATATAGCGTTGCCGAATTGCCCTGAGTTCCCGGCGCCCGTCGTCGAGTCTGCCTGTGCCGATGAGCAATTCGGCGCGATGTAGGGTCGGCCAGATCGTGGCCGAGGACGGATCGTCGCCGTCGTCCAGCGTCAATGCGGTCCGTAATTCCTCTTCGTCGAAACCCTCGCCGACCAGGAATCGCACCAGCACGCGCATGCTCAACGCCTGGCTCAGCAGCTGACGGTCGTCCAGCCGGGACGCCGTGACGACCGCCTCGTCAACCGCGTCGATGGCGGCGTCGAACTCGTGAATGTTGAGGCGTGCGAACGATAATGTCGTGAGTATGTGGCTTAGCAGCCTGTCGTCTCCGGCGGTTGCATCCGCGGCCCGTCGCAGCTTTCGGGCGCCGTCCCGTGAACTGCCGTCGAGCAACGCCCACATCCCCAGCAGGCTGAGCGCCTCGGCCTGTACATTCGCCGGCGCGGGCGTCCCGATGACTTCCTCGAGGATGCTCCGCGCGCGTGCGGCGTCGCCGGCGCTGAAATGGAATGCGGCGCAGCGGATCTGGCGTTCAGGACTGACGGCGCCGAGCTCGTTGGCCAACTCGATGAATTCCGCGGCGGCCGCCGGCGCCCCGCGCCTGTTGGCCAACTCGGCTGCGGCATCGAGGGCCGTCAGCGTCTCCGCATCACCGTGGGTGGCGGCCAGCGCCAGGTGGCGAGCCCGCAATTCCGGGTGGTCGACCACGGTCGCCAACCGCCTGTGCATGACGCGCCGCTGCGTGGGTGTGGCCATCGTATAGACCGCGGCGGTGAGCAGCGGGTGGGTGAACCGCACACGGTTGCGATCGATGGTCACGATGCCGCGCCGCTCGGCGTCCAGCAGTCGGTCCACGCACTCCTGGACGTCCCGGGCGGTCGCCTGCGAGACGGCTTCCATGGTCGGCCTGGCCAGGCATGCGGCGGCGAGGAGGATGTCGCGAAGATCCTCATCCAGCACGCCGATCTTGGAGGCCATCAGCCCGGTCAAGGTGGTGGGCAGCGTCATCTCGATGCCCGTTTCGCCCTCGGGGATGGTGCGCGCTAACTCGATGGCGTAGAACGGGTTACCGCCGGACGCCTCGTGGATTCGCAGCATGGCGTGCCGGGAAAACGAGCGGCCCAACCGTGCGGTGATGACCTGGTGCAGCGCGCCGATGGCCAAGGGGTTGAGTGTCATTCGCCTTGTGGCGTCCGGCTTTTCGAGCTGCAGCCATGACACATCGTCACCGTCACCGGTGCGCACGGTCGCCAGCAGGCCGACCGGGCCGGAAAACCGTCGTGCCGCGAACGCCACCACGCGAGCGCTCGAGGGGTCCAGCCACTGCAGGTCGTCGATGGCCACCAGCACCGGAGTGTTTTCGGCCAGGATGTCGACGACCGAGAGAAACGCCGCCGCGACCGCACGCTGATCGGTCGTCAGGCCGTCGTCGCTGACCTGCAACAGGATCCGGTCGATCGCCAGGCGCTGGGGTTCAGGTAGCGCGTCAAGCACCGCACGATCGACCGTCGACAACAGGTCGGCCAGCGAGATGTAGGCCGTCACCGACTCCGTGATCGCCGCACGCGCGGTGAGAACACGCATCCCTTGCGCGCGGGCCTGCTCGAGCGCAGCGAGCCACAGGGTGGTCTTGCCGATCCCGGCCTCACCCTCCACCAGCAGGCACACGGGTTCGGCTCGGCAGGTATCGAGGAATTGGGAGACGGCCTCGGCCTCCGCGGCCCGCGTCCCCGATGGCACCAACCCCACCATGAGCGTCGGCGTCAGGAGCCGTTGACGAACGAAGAGATCTTGGCCAGGCGCCCGGCGCGGCGAGCAAACTCGCCTACTTGACGGACGTGCACCTGGATGCGCATTGCAGCCCGGTTCACGACCCGGCGCACGTTCGCATACAGCGAACTTATCGGGGCTGGACGGCGCCTGCAATACGAAGCGGCGGCGGGGCCGGTTGGAGTGGGGCCGGTCGGCCGCACCGAGCCGTCACACTGGCGGGCGGCGCTCGGGTGGAGCGCTTTCACCTGCGGTGATTGGTGGTCCCGGCTGGGATCGAACCAGCGACCTTCCGCGTGTGAAGCGGACGCTCTCCCACTGAGCCACGGGACCGGCGCCGAGACGGCGAACGACGTCGAAGACTAGCACGCGCCGGTCCCGACACTACCGGCCGCATCGTGTGACGGGTCGACGCGATAGCCTAGACACGGCTCGTACCAAGAAATTTGTATGTGCCCGCTCACGTGGACTATCGTCGTGCTTCGCACCGGGCGACGATGTCGTCCGAGGCGCGCGGATGTAGCGCAGTTGGTAGCGCATCACCTTGCCAAGGTGAGGGTCGCGGGTTCGAATCCCGTCATCCGCTCGAAGGTGCAAGTGGCGTGGACCCCAACGGTGGAGTGGCCGAGTGGTGAGGCAACGGCCTGCAAAGCCGTGCACACGGGTTCGATTCCCGTCTCCACCTCCAAGCTTTTGGTTTCCCGGCGCGATTAGCTCAGCGGGAGAGCGCTTCCCTGACACGGAAGAGGTCACTGGTTCAATCCCAGTATCGCGCACTAGCGTTACCGCAGTTCAGAGACTATTTCTGAAACACTGAACGGGCCCCGTGCCCAATACGTGCCCAACTGGTCAGGCAACCGGCGTCGCGACTCGCGATACGAAAGGTTTGCCACATGGCCGCACCTACTCCCCCCGCCTGCCCGATACCCGCCGGCGCTGTCGCCGGCGACTGGTTCGACATCGGCGACCCCGACGCCCACCGGATGCTCACCTGGTCACGTCACGACGTCACCCAGGCTCGTATCGCTGTCGAAGGCACCCAGTACGTCGACGGTCGCCTCGAGCGGCGGGTGACGCTCTATCCCGACAGTTGCGACGTCGAACTCACCGCTGCCGGCGCGCGCCAGCTGGCGGCCGCGCTGCTCAACGCCGCCGATTCCCTTGACGCGATCGAATGAACGCCAGCGATGTGAGCCGAGCCAGGATCGCCCGCCGGCAGGCCACCACACTGGGCCTGCGATTGATCCAGCGCGGCAACGTATTCGAGCTACGCGGTGCCGAGAGCCAGGTGCTCGCCGGCGGCCTCGAGCATGTCGAGTCCTATCTCGCGGAGCGGTACCAGGGCCGCCGGCCGGGGCCGGCCCAGGCGCGCACACCGGCGGCGTGGCGGCAGCCGATCACCGACTACTGCCTACACCTGGCCGCCGCCGGCCAGAGTCCCTCGACGGTTGCGAGCCGGCGAAAAGCTCTCGCCCGCATGGGCCGCGAGTTGGGCTGCCCGCCGGCCGAGGTCACCGCCGAGCAGCTCGTCGCGTGGCTGGGCCGGCAGCAGTGGAAACCGGAGACGCGGCGCTTCTACCGCGCCGCGGCCCGCGATTTTCTGCGATGGGCGTATCGGGCCGGCCGAGTGCCGGCCTACCTCGCCGATGAGCTGCCAGCGGTGCGGATACCGCCGGCGACGGCCCGGCCGGTGCCCGATGACGCTTGGCAGCAGGCCATTTCGACCGCGGATGCGCGGGTGGCGCTGATGATGCGGCTTGCCGCCGAGGCCGGCCTGCGCCGCGCCGAGGTGGCCCAAGTCCACACCCGCGACGTCGTCGACAGCTGCGGCGGCCCCCAGCTCGTGGTGCACGGCAAGGGCGGCAAAACCAGGGTGGTGCCGATCAGCGACTCGCTGGTTGCCGCGATCCGCGCCGGCGCCGCCGGCCACACTCCCTATCTGCCGGCGGCCGGCTGGCTGTTCCCCGCCTGGCCGGCCGGCGGCCACCTCACCGCGCATCACGTCGGCAAGCTCGTCGCCGCAGCGCTGCCGGCCGGCTGGTCGATGCACAAACTGCGCCACCGCTTCGCCACCCGCGCCTACCGCGGCAGCCGCAACCTACGCGCCGTCCAGGTGCTGCTCGGCCATTCCTCGATCGCCACCACCGAGCGCTACACCGCTGTCGACGACGACGAGATACGCGCCGCGGCGATGGCCGCGTCGGACTGACGAGCTGTACCGACCCTAGACAAGTCCTGGGCAAACCTACGACGATAGGATCGGCAAACATGCCGCCTCGCCGTTTAACCTTTTCGCAGCGTAAAGGATTGACGCCTCCCCCAGAGCCTGTGCAGCTCGAGAGCGTCGATCAACGGCTCCGCACCGACCTCTGGAATCTGCTGTACCACCAACTGTTCAAGCCGTTCGCCAACCCGGCGCCCTACTCACTGGTCAGCTTTTGGTGGAACCATTTCGGCCAGGCCGCCGAGGATTACGACGAGAGGCGTGTCGCATTTCTGGTCAAACAAACTCTCTCCGAGGGAGAGTGGTATGAGGTCTATGACCTGCTCGAGTTCATTGCCTCGGAGACGCCTGAATACTCCGAATCCTTATTGAAGGGTCTAAATGCGATCCTCGAACGCAACCGCGCTGGATACCGGATTGTGGCCGGCGAGGTAGTTGAAATCACCGATGAGGCCGAGCTCCAGTCGATTCGCACCGCGGTTGCGCAAGGGCCTGTTTCGCCAGCGCGTGAGCATATGAAGAAGGCGGTGCAGCTGTTCGCCGACCGTGATAACCCGCAGTACGCAAACTCGATCAAGGAGTCGATTTCGGCCGTCGAGGCGGCGGCGCGGGACGCGTCCGGCAAGCCGTCCGCGATTCTGACCGCGGCTCTCGACGAGATCGCAAAACAGAAGGCCGCGTCAGTGCATCCGGCACTTTTGAAAGGCTGGAAGGCCATTTATGGGTTCGCTGGCGACAGCGGTGGCATCCGGCACGCCGACTATGAAGGCAGCGTCCAGGCGACTCCGGAACTGGCGCAATACTTCCTGGTCACCTGCTCGGCGATGGTCAACCTGCTCACCACGTTGCAGTCAAAGCCGTAGCGCGAGGCCGCCCGCCACGTAGCGCGTCAGCCTCTCACTGTGTGGACACCCTGGCGGCTGGTGTCGCCTCCGGTGTGATGCTGCGCGCGACGCAATTACAGTGGTGAGGATGAGTGATCCGGACGCCGAGGCCGAGGCGGTCGAGCGCTGGCTCGATCAGCTCGACCCTGATGACCCCACGGTGAGGGTCTACGACGTCGAGGCGCTTTCCCGCGCGGCGAGGCAGCTGGAGCAGGCCGTCGCCGATGCCCTCGCCGCCGGCGTCCCAGCTCGTGTGATCAGGTTGACCACAGAACTCCTCGAGGATCGGCTCAGCGTGCTGCTGCGCAGGGGCGAGACGATTCCCGCGCCCGAACTGTGGGACCAACTCGGCCTGCGCGACGACGACAGCTAGTCTCCGCGTGGTTCGGGTGCGGCGGGCCGTAGGGATTGCAGGCTGCCCCTGCCCAATCCCCTGCAGTGCAACCGAGTTTCAAACAATTAGACGATCGGCCGGACCAGCTCAGCGGAATAGATATTCCCCATGCAGACGGTGTCCTACCGCGCGGCCAACTGATCGTTGATGTTGCTCCACTGACCTTCGCCCTTGTGGTTGCCCATGTTTCGGCATTGGCCGTCGAGGATGATCTGTCCGTAACTGTGGTCGGACGGCATGTAGTTGATGCTGGCGGCTACGCCGTCTTTACTGAGCGTTGCGCCGTGGTAGTGCTGGCCGGCTGGTGCCCCGTCGTTCCATCCGTGCGCGATCATCGCTGCTCGTACTTGCTGGAAATATGCATCGGGGTTGCCGTGGATTAGGAAGCTGAGGGTGACGGTGCCCTGAAACGGCGGGTCGCCTTGGTCGTTGCAGGAGGCGAAGGAGAACGCTCCGCTGACGCCCTCCAGGTTGGCGGCGGCGACGATTTGTTTGGCTGGCTCAATCACCTGGGCCTTGGTCTGATCGTCGCTCATGGGGTGGGCCGTGTCTTCATAGGGGTTACTCGATCCGGCGGCGTGTGGTTTGTGTTGCACTGGCGCGCATCCTCCTAACAACATGGCGACGGTCACAAGCGATGCAAGCAGTACTTGGCGCAACGGCACGCGTTGTTCCTTAATGGTGGTGTTGGGCATCGAAGACATGGTTGTCGGTGATAGATCCTGGCGACCGGTCCCACTCCGGGTCAACGACGGCCGGCGTGTGTGGGCCGATGGTGACCGGTGGTAGCCCCGGAATCCTGACTTGCACGCCGCCCAGCGAATGCCGGTGGTCGGCGGTCATGCCGTCGGCTTGGAGTTGGTCGCCGTGGCCGGAGACGATATCGGCCATGCCGTATAGAGCTTCGCTGCCACGGTGGTAGTAGTAGGAGTGGTCGTGGGGGTTGATGCCATCGGAGCCGGGCACTTCGGCGCGGAAGCGGACCGATCCGAACCCGTCGACGGCGGGGTCGCCGCCGAGGCTGGGGTTGTTTCCGAAGAAGTTGGGGCCGAATATTTGCTTGCTCGCGCCATCGAGATGACCGAGCATGCCGACCGGATCGGTGGAGGCGTCTCCCACAAACACGTGTCCGCCGTCCAGGTGGAAGCTTGCGGCGGTGGTGGCACGGTCGGTTCCCGGACAGCCCAGTAGCACAGCGTCATTGGCGTGCATGTTGTGCATGGCAAAGGCGTCCGCGACCGTGGTCGAACCATAGGAGTGGCCCAGCACGGTGACATGCTGTCCTGCCCCGAGGTGTGTCGACCAAAGTCCGTTGACGTCCTGCGCCAGCGCCGCACTGCCTGTGCGGGCCAGCTCTGGGGTGGAGATGCGCACAACGTCGTCGAATCCGTTGGGGGCGTCGTAGCCCATCCACGCGATGACCGCCGTTGGGTTATGGGGGTCGGCGGCGTTGGCTTGTTCGAATAGATTGATCGCGTCGTTGTGGCCGTCGTGTAACCAGCCCCCTTTGACGCTGCTGCTGGTGCCGGGCACGATCACTGCGGTGTTTTTCGCGGTGTCCGGGTTGCCGATCGCGATCGCGGCACGGCCCTTGCCGCCGAATGCTGTTGGGTCATAAGCGAATAGGTAGACTGGGTTTGGGTGAAGCGGGTCTCCGGCGTCGTGGTCGAGGCCCAGCTTGGTCTCGTTGGCATTCTGGTAGCGGGTGACGTCCGTGGCCGACAGACCGAATTTTGCGGGGTCGCGAAGCACGTCGTCCACCGAGACACCGTTGCGGCTGGCGATGCCACGTACCCGGTCGAGGTCTTGGTTCATCACCGTGAGGTTGGCGTCATTGCGGGCCAGAATGGGGACGCCGTTGAGGTTGCCGATTTGGTCGGGATGCTCGGCCATGAATTGCTGGCGCTGCTGGGGGGTCAGTGACGTCCACCAGCGATTCACATCATCGGGATTGGTGCTCGGCGGGGGGATCTGGTTGTCGGCGTCGACCGGCTGCAGGATGTTCGGGTCGTAGCCGTCGGTGCGCAGATTGCCCAGACAGTTCTGCAACGTGGCCGAGTAGCCGTCGCGGACCGCCTGCAGATCGTGAAGGGCGTCCCGGACATCATCGGCGGCATCGGCTTTCGCATCATCGATCAATTTCTTCAGAAAGGCCTCGGTCTTCGCGTCGGGGTGGCCATT
>NZ_LZKY01000012.1:0-618 GCF_001673055.1 Mycobacterium sp. 1245801.1 | reverse complement strand
GAACTGCTCGTCGACCGACTCAACCCCACCCGATCACTGACCCATCACCCCCTGATCCAAGTGCTGTTGGCCTGGCAATACCGCACCAGTCTTTCCGGTGGCCCCACGGTCGGGTCATTCGGCGAACTGCAGGCCATGCCATTGCCGGTCGATACCCGCACCGCTCGCATGGACCTGATGTTCACCCTGGCCGAGCGTTTCACCGAGCGTGGGGAGCCCGCGGGCATCGGCGGCGCGGTGGAGTTCCGCATCGATGTGTTCGACGCGGCGACCATCGAGACTTTGATCGAGCGGTTCCGGCGGGTGTTGATGGCGATGACCACCGACTGCGCTCAGCGGTCCTCGTCGATCGGTGTGCTCGACGAGCATGAGTGCGGCGTACTCGATGGGTGGGGTAATCGCCGGGTGCTGGCGGCGCCGGCTACCGGGGCGGTGTCGATTCCCGAGCTGTTCGCGGTTCAGGTGGCCCGCATGCCGGGGGCGGTGGCGGTGAGTTTCGAGGGCCGCGAGCTGACTTATCGGGAGCTTGATGAGGTTTCGAATCGGTTGGCGCATGGGCTGGTTGACCGCGGGGTAGGCCCAGGCGGGTTGGTGGGGTTGTTGTGTTCGCGGTCGGCT
>NZ_LZKY01000011.1:0-875 GCF_001673055.1 Mycobacterium sp. 1245801.1 | reverse complement strand
TGCGGCCAGCAGCCCGGTAGCTTTGAACCAATCGAGGTTGATCATGTTTGACCCCTTAACGCCTAGTAGTTGATATTGTGTCACGAAAGAAGGTTGCGCACCCAATCCAGTCCGCCCGAAATGTCATACGGGCTGTAATGCGGGTTCGGCTGATCAGCCAGGAACACGATGCCGCTGACGATCGCCTGAAACACGCTGATACCGAACGTGATCAACGCCGGGATGTTCGACGAGATGACGTTGGGTAGCTGGTGCACCAGCTCCGTGATCACCCCGTACGGGTTGGACAGGAAATCCCCTCGAGCTACCGCCTGGTAGATGGATGCCTTCAACTGGCTCGCTTGGTCGTCGCCGTTCTCAGCGAAGATGTCTCCCTCGCGGTAATCATCCATGAAGTTCGGCGGCAACGCCGGGCACCCGGGGGCGCCGTAACGCTTGTACGGGTCCAGTCCATGGGTGCCGGTCTTCTTGATCTGCCCGATGGCCCACGGCGCGATCGAATCCGTGCCGCGGCAAGGGTTGCCGTAAGCCAGGGTGCCGAGCCGGTCGGCCTCCCGCCACGCCAGCGGCTTCCCCGGCGCCAGGTACGCCTCGTAGAAATCGTATCCGACGATGCCGCCCTGACTGAACACGCCCAGAACCCACGGGGTGCCCGCCGGGAACGGCACACCGTTATCCATCCTGGCTTGCCCGACGAGGCGAGCGAGTTCCTGCACACCAGAGGCGTTGTCGAACGGGATGGCGCCGTTGTTGTACCCGATTGGCTGGTGGTGGCATAGCCCCTCGCGCTCCAACTGGGTGGCGGGAGGCCGACCGGCTCGGCACCCTGGCTTACGGCAACCCTTGCCGCGGCACGGATTCGATCGCGCCGTGGG
>NZ_LZKY01000010.1:0-18714 GCF_001673055.1 Mycobacterium sp. 1245801.1 | reverse complement strand
CCGACGGGGGGAGTCGGGTCGAACGCGATCGATGCCATCCGGCGCCGCCCCGACCTGAAACTGGTTGGCGTGTGGGTGCACTCGGAGGACAAGGTCGGCAAGGATGCCGGTGAACTGGCCGGCGGTGAGCCGATCGGGCTGAGGGCCACCAACGACGCCGACGCGCTGATCGCGGCCAAACCCGACTGCGTCATCTATGCGGCCAGCGGGCCGGAGCGCGACGCGTTGGCCATCCCCGATTACGTCAAGCTGCTCGAAGCCGGGATCAACGTCGTGACCACGAGTACCACGCGGTTGGTCAACCCGCATGCCTACGAGCCCGCCGAATGGCGCGACCAGCTGGTCGCCGCGGCCAAGCAGGGCCAGGTGTCGCTGTACGCGTCGGGAATCGAGCCGGGTTTCGCCGCTGACTATCTGCCGCTGGTGCTGTCCACGCAGTCGTCGACGATCGACAAGATCCACTCCTTCGAGATCGGCCTGTACGACGACTACGGGGTGCCCGACATCATGAGCGACGCGCTGGGTTTCGGCCGCCCGCTCGACTACCAGCCCTGGATCGGCTACCCCGGCGCCATCGCGGGCGAATGGCAGGGGCAGATCCGCCTGATCGCCGACGCGTTGGAGGTCGAGGTGCAGGAAGTCCGCGAGGGTTTCGATCGCGCGGTCACCGACCGGACGCTGGAGGTGGCGATGGGCACGGTCGAGGCCGGGACCTGCGGCGCGCTGCGGATGCAGGCGATCGGCGTGGTCGACGGCCGGGAGGCCATCGTCATCGAGCACGTGACCCGGCTGGCGCACGACGTCGCCCCCGAGTGGCCCAAAGGGATTGGCGATCTGTCCTATCGCGTGATGATTTCCGGCGATCCGGACATCGACTGCACGCTGGCGGCGACGCTGAAAGATCCCGCGAAGGCGGGCATCGGTGGGATGACGTCCGGGGCGGGCGCCATGGTCGCCACCGCGATGCGCGTCGTCAACGCCGTGCCGTATGTCGTTGCCGCCCAACCGGGATTGCTCAGTTCGGTGGACCTGCCGTTGACGATCCCGCAAAAAGCGTTTGTCGGCGGGTAGGTCACGCCGGTTACTCTGCGGGCGTGACGGTTAATCCGCTCGAGGAACTCACCCTGGCCCAGCTGCGGCTGCGCACCAGCATGAAATGGCGCGCGCATCCCGCCGACGTCCTGCCGCTGTGGGTCGCCGAGATGGACGTGAAATTGGCGCCGACGGTAGCGCAGGCGCTACGCGAGGCCATCGACGGCGGCGACACCGGATATCCCTGCGGCACCGCGCTGGCCGAAGCGGTCAGCGAATTCGCGGCGCGGCATTGGCAGTGGAACGATCTCGACGTGAGCCGCACAGCGCTGGTTCCCGACGTCATGCTCGGTGTCGTCGAGGTGTTGCGCCTGCTGACCGATCGCGGCGACGCGGTCGTCGTCAACCCGCCGGTCTACGCGCCGTTCTACGCTTTCGTCACCCACGACGGCCGTCAGGTGATCGAGGCGCCGCTGCGCGATGGGCGAATTGACTTGGGCGCCTTGGAGAATGCCTTTGTTCGGGCCCGTGCGGGGGCTCCCAGCGACGCGAAGGTCGCCTATCTGTTGTGCAATCCCCACAACCCGACCGGATCGGTACACACCGCCGACGAACTGCGCGGGGTCGCCGAGCTCGCCCGGCGGTTCGGCGTGCGGGTGGTGTCCGACGAGATCCACGCGCCCGTCATCCTGCCCGGATCGCGCTTCACGCCCTTTCTCACCGTCCCCGGCGCCGAGAACGCCTTCGCTTTGACCTCGGCGTCGAAGGCTTGGAATCTGTCCGGTTTGAAAGCGGCCCTGGCCATCGCCGGACCGGAGGCGGCCGCCGACCTGGACAGGATGCCCGAGGAGGTCAGCCACGGGCCCAGCCATCTCGGCGTCATCGCCCACGCCGAGGCATTTCGCAGCGGCGCCGACTGGCTCGACGCGACGCTGCGGGGCCTCGACGAGAACCGGACATTGCTGGGCGAGCTGGTCGCCGAACACCTTCCCGGAGTGAAATACCAATGGCCGCAAGGCACCTACCTCGCGTGGCTGGATTGCCGGGAACTCGGTTTCGTCGAGGAGGCCGCCGACGGCCTTGCGGTGGTCGCCGACCTGTCCGGGCCCGCCCGCTGGTTCCTCGATCACGCGCGGGTAGCGCTCAGTTCCGGCCACGTGTTCGGAACCGGCGGAAACGGACACGTGCGATTGAACTTCGCCACCTCGCAAGTCATTCTGCGCGAGGCCCTGTCGCGCATGGGCCGGGCCTTGGCCGACGCGCGCTAGGCAATGGCGTTGTAGCCCTTTGGGCTCACCTCAATGAATCTGCTACTAGACGAACTCGCGCCGGCGAGAGAGGCTAGCAGAGGTGCCGGTTCACCGGAGGAGCTGAATATGCATGTGCTGCGAACCCCGGACTCCCGATTCGAAAACCTGGAGGACTACCCGTTCGTTGGGCACTACCTGGACGTAACCGCAAGTGACACTCGCCCGCTGCGCATGCACTACCTCGACGAGGGGACGATCGAAGGGCCGCCGATCGTGCTTTTGCACGGCGAGCCCACGTGGAGCTACCTCTACCGCACGATGATCCCTCCCCTGACCGACGCCGGGAACCGTGTGCTGGCACCCGATCTGATCGGTTTCGGCCGTTCGGACAAGCCCAGCCGGGTCGAGGACTACACCTACCAGCGGCACGTCGAATGGGTGACCTCCTGGTTCGAGCACCTCAACCTCAGGGACGTCACGTTGTTCGTGCAGGACTGGGGATCGTTGATCGGGCTGCGCATCGCCGCCGAGCAGTCCGACCGCATCGGGCGGCTGGTGGTGGCCAACGGTTTCCTGCCCACGGCGCAACGGCGCACCCCGCCCGCCTTCTATGCCTGGCGCGCCTTCGCCCGCTACTCCCCCGTGCTGCCCGCGGGCCGCATCGTCAGCGCCGGAACCGTTCGCCGGGTGCCGTCGAAGGTCCGCGCCGGGTACGACGCGCCCTTCCCCGACAAGTCGTATCAGGCCGGGGCGCGGGCGTTCCCTCGGCTGGTCCCCACCTCGCCCACCGATCCGGCGATCCCGGCCAACAGGAAGGCCTGGGATGCCCTCGGCCGCTGGGAAAAGCCGTTCCTCGCCATCTTCGGGGCCCGCGATCCGATCCTCGGGCGGGCGGACAGCGCACTGATCAAGCACATTCCCGGGGCCGCGGGCCAGCCACACGCCCGCATCGACGCCAGCCACTTCATCCAGGAGGACCGCGGGCCCGAACTGGCCGAACGCATCCAGTCTTGGCAGCAGGCCTGGCGCTGAAGCCGCCAGACCATGACCTTCGACAACCCACGGGTCGGATGGCGCTCGACGTGATCCGATCATGTCCATCTCAACCACTTTCAAGTCTTCGCGCAACAACAGACCCCCCGGCGCTTCGATCATGGTTGGAAGGACACCATCGACGTTGCACCGGCTGAAGCGGTGGAAGTGATCGTGCGGTTCACCGACTATCGCGGAACGTATCTGTCCATTGCCACACCTCGAGCACGAGGACATGGCGATGATGGCCGACTTCGTCACGGTCTGAGTGGGTCCCGTGCGGGCAGACCGTGTCAGCTCCCAAACCGGCCGCGCATCAATGCCATTCCCTCGCTGTAGACCGAGCGCACCGCCGCTGCGGCATCGGATTCGTTGGCACCGACGGGGATGAAGGAGCCCACCCAACTCAGCGCGCACCTGTTCTCGCCGAGCGGATGCAAGGTGATGGTTGCCCGGTAATCGGCCACGGGAAACGGTCCGGTCATAATCATGGAGTAACGGGTTCGCCATTGCTCCTCGTCGATCTCGTCGAGCCGTTCGACCATGCACTCGCCATCGACCGTGACGGTGCGAAGCATCCCGATACCGGCCCCGCGGGTCCTGACCGTGCCGTCACGCGAGGCGACCAGCATCTCGACGAATCCGCCGAAATCGGCGACTAGCCTCCACACCTGGTGCACCGACGCACCCAGTTCGCAGCATTCGTGGACTTGCGTCATGATCGCGTTCCGCGAGCTGTCGCGATAGGGCCGCGCCCGTGGGAAAGGCCGTCATGCAGGATCTCGTCAAGCGCAGTCGGGGTCAGGCCGAACGTGTGCGCAGTCTCCGAGGAATCCATCACGAACGGCTTTTGGAGCTGATACTGCATCTCGGGCAACTCGCGGACCACTTTGGAGCCCAACGCCGCCGCAGCCAGCAACCAGCCCGGCATGCGGCGGAGCTTGGGTGCGCCGACTCGAGCGCAGTCGGCCAATACCGTCGCCAACTGGCGCGGCGACACCGCGGGGTTGGTCGGAACGTGCCACGGTCGTCCCCAACTACGCTCGTCGGCGCCCGCAGCGACCAGAGCGCGCGCGGCATCGACGGTTCCGGTCCAGCTGTGTGGCGCATCGAGATCGGCCGGGAATAGTGCTGTTTTGCCGGCAAGCACCTTGGGCGCGACCATGATCGTGAACACCGAGATGGCGCCACGGCCGATGAAATCGCTGGCGCGGACCTCGGTTGCGCGGACCCGGCCGGCGTCATGCGCGGCCTTTGCCTGCATCCAGACTTCTGCGCGCAGTTCGCCTTTTATCGAGTTCGGTTTCAGCGGCGAGTGTTCGGTGATCGAGCCGGTCACGGGGCCGTAGCCGTACAGATTGCCCAACATCACGTAATCCGCCCCAGCCGCGATCGCGGCGTTGAGCATGCCGGAAGCGAGGGCGGGAAGGCGCGTGCGCCACAGGTGATACGGCGGGGCGGCGCAGTTGTAGAGGGTAGTGACCCCCTTGAGCGCACCCACCAACTCGTCGGTTTTCGACGCATCAACCGCGATCCGCCGGATCTGCGGATGGCTCGGACCGCTGCCGCGCCGGGTGATCAGCCGTACCTCATGGCCAGAGTCGGCGAGCAGCTCAGCGGTCGCTACACCCGCACCACCGGCTCCGACAACAACTTTCACGGACATGTTTCTCCTTCAGGGCATTGAAGTCCCACTATTCGTGCGGCCGGCTACACTGCGCTAGTGGCATAAATGCCATGCTTAGGGAGGTTCTGGCCATTCATCACATTGCGGTGGTCGCCGTCCCGCCGGTCGGTGCGTTCGAGCTATCGATCCCCGACCTGCTGTTCGGCGGCGTGCAGATCGATGGCCGCGAAGCTTACGCAGTCCGCGCCTGCACACCGGTGCCCGGACCGTTGGCCACGCGAGGTGGGTTCGACGTAATCGTCACCGGCTCACTGGAGGTGATCGGCGGCGCCGATACCGTTCTCGTTACCGGTACCGGCGCCCGCGACGAGGTCGCACCCGAACTGGTTTCGGTGTTGCAGGAGGCCGCAAGTCGCGGTGCGCGGATCGCGTCGATCTGCACCGGCGCGTTCGTCCTGGCTGCTGCGGGCTTGCTGGACGGGCGGTGCGCGACGACGCACTGGCGTTACGCCGCGGAGTTGGCGCAACGCTATCCACACGTGCAAGTCCGACCCGAAGTGCTGTTCGTCGAAGACGGGCCCGTCGTAACGTCGGCCGGATTGGCCGCCGGAATCGACCTATGCCTGCACCTCATTCGCACCGATCACGGTGCGGCAGTTGCAAATACGATCGCGCGCCTGGCCGTTGTTGCACCTGTGCGCCCCGGCGGGCAAGCGCAGTTCGTCGCCGCGGCGGTCCCTACGGCGGCCCCTGCCAGCTTGAGTCAGACCCGGGCTTGGGCCCTGACAAAGATTCAGGACAAGCTCACACTCGCCGATTTGGCTGATCACGCAAAGGTCAGTATTCGCACGCTTAATCGACGCTTCCGGGATGAAACTGGACTCAGCCCACTGCAATGGCTGCTGCAGCTGCGGATCGACCGCGCACGTGAACTCTTGGAGACTACCGATCTGCCGGTCGGGGTCATCGCCCACCGCAGCGGGCTCGGTTCCATTGATTCGCTACGCGACCATTTCATTCGCAAGACCGGTCTGACCCCAAGCGCCTATCGTGCTGCTTTCACCCACTCCCCCAAGCAAACAGGTAACGTCACGTCGCCAAAGTGACCGACTAAAGCGCATTTCCCAACGTCGACGCTCAACGGGTAACCGCGAGCACCGCTTCCGCGAGTTCGGCCCGGCAGACCACCAGATCCGGCAACTTCGGATCGGGTTGGTTGTAGGCCAGGGCGGAGCCGTCGATGCGAGAGGTGTGCAATCCGGCGGCCCGTGCCACCGCCACCGGCGCGGCGGAGTCCCATTCGAACTGGCCGCCGGCGTGCACGTACACATCGGAGAGCCCTTGCACTATCGAAGCGACTTTGGCTCCCGCGGAGCCCATTTCCACCAGCACCCCGTCCAGCGCATCCTTCACGTTCAGGGCGATGGCGGGAGGGCGGGTGCGCGACACCACGATGCGCGGCTTGCCCGGTACGGCGGGAGGCGAGGCGACGTCGGGAGTCGCCAGCGTGATGCCTTGCGCCGGCAGCGCCACGGCGCCGGCGACCAACTCACCGGCCTCCCAGAGCGCGACGTGCACGGCCCAGTCGTCGCGTCCCAGCTCGGAGAATTCCCGGGTGCCGTCCAGCGGATCGACGATCCAGACCCGGTCCGAGCGCAATCGCACCGGGTCATCGGCGCCCTCTTCGGAGAGCACGGCGTCACCGGGCCGCTCCGCGGTGAGCGCTTCCATCAGAAAATCGTGGGATCGCTTGTCCCCCGCGGCTTTCCGTTCAGCGGCTTCCGCGTGCGCGAATTCGTCTCGAACGCCGAGCAACAACCGACCGGCCTCGGTGGCCAACCGTGCGGCCAGATCATGGTCATTCATCGGCAACCCCGCGGAATCCTCAATATCTTGGTAGCGATGACCAACTTTACCCTGTCAGACGCGAAAACGGGCAGCAGCCCACCGGCAAAGTTTCACCCGTAATCTAATGAGCGTGAGCGGCAACGCCAACGTCCCATTATCGAGGCGGTTGCGGCACACCTCGCGGGGGCGACTGATCGGGGCCGGGATTGTCGCGGCCGCGGTGCTGGTCGGGGTCCTCGCCGTGGTGGGCGTGCAGCTGAGCCAGGGCCATCAGAGCGCGACGGCGCCCAGCACCCAGCCGCCGCCAGCGCCGGAGAGCTTCGCCATCCCGGGGTGCTATAACCCGTCCGTCCCCCCGGTCGCGCGTCCGAAGAAGCTCAACGTTCTGGGCTGCGCCAGTGTGGCCGTTGCGCTGCAGGACATGTCGTGGACGTCCTGGGGACCGCAGGGCGCCGACGGGACCGGCACGGCGGTGTTCAAGCTCTGCGACCCGAATTGCGCAACGGGGTCTCAGCTGACCGAACCGGTCGTCGTGCACGCATGGAATCCGCAGCCGCCGCGCCGCGAGGCGATCTGCCAGTCCGGATTGGAGATTTACGCCGACATGATCCTGGCTTTCCCCAAGGGCGTTCCACCACCGACCGTGCAGAAGATGAACACCCAGTACAACGGCGAGCCGGCCGTGCACTTCGCCAATTACTCGAGCGGCGACACGCGCGGGACCCAATTCATCGGCTACACGTTCTGCAATTAGCCGCTGAGGGCTCAGATCGATGGCGGCGACCCGCATCGCCCAGCTTCGCTGACCTCGCGATCGCCGCTAGACCTCGATGACGACCGCGCCGCCCTGGCCGCCGCCGGCGCACATCGCCGCGACGCCGATGCCGCCGCCGCGGCGGGCCAGCTCGTAGGCCAACGTGGTCACCATGCGCGCACCCGAGGCCGCGATCGGGTGGCCGAGGCTGCAGCCGCTACCGGAGAAGTTCACCTTCTCCTCGTCGAGGCCGTATTCGCGGCAGGCCGCGATCGGGACGGAAGCGAACGCCTCGTTGATCTCCCACAGGGCGACGTCGCCCGGCGACAGGCCGGCCCGCTGCAGCGCCTTCCCGATGACCTTCACCGCACCCAGGCCGCAGTCCCGGGGTGCCACGCCCGCGGCGGCCCAGGCCTTGACGGTGCCCATCACGTTGAGCTTGTTGGCTTTGGCGTAGTCGCTGTCGACGAGCGCGACCGCGGCCGCGGCGTCGTTGGTGCCGCTGCTGTTGCCCGCCGTGATCGAGAAACCCTCGATCTCGGGGTGCAGCACCTTCAGGCCGGCGAGCTTCTCGATGGTGGTGTCGCGGCGCGGGTGCTCGTCGACGGCGAACTCGGTGACCGAGCCATCGAACTGGGTGATCTTCAGCGGCAGGATCTCGTCGGCGAACTTGCCGGCGTCCTGGGCGGCAACGGCGCGCTGATGCGAGCGGGCCGCCCAGGCGTCCATCTCCTCGCGCGTGATGCCGACCGCCTGCGCGGTGTTCCAGCCGACCGTGATGGACATGTCCTTGGCGGGCGCGTCGGGCGTCTCCACGTGCGTAGGAGGCATCCAGCGCTCCTCGAACTTCAGCTCGGGGCCGGGGATCCGCCAGTTGGTCAGCGGCGTCATCGACAGCGACTGCACCCCGCCGGCGATGAGCGCCCGTTCCATGCCCGAGCCGATCTGCGCCGCGGCGTTGCCGATGGCGGTAAGGCTGCCCGCGCAGTGCCGGTTGACCGATTGCCCGGGAACGTGGTCTAGGCCCGTCGCGGTCGCCGCGTAACGGGCGAGATCGCCACCGCCGTAATGGGATTCGGCGAAGATGATGTCGTCGATGTCGGCGGGATCGACGCCCGATCTGCGGACCACCTCGGGCAGCACGGCGGTGATCAGTGTCTCGGGCGGGGTGTTGACCAGCGTCCCCTTGAACGATCGGCCGATAGCGGTCCGGACGGCTCCGACAATGACGGGTGTTCCCATGTTCTCAACCTCGTTGTTGTGGGCGGTCAGACGCCGCGAATCGTATCAAATACTGTATAGACAATAGTAATGGTCTAAGTTCAGTGGGCCGGGCTCGTGTGACGGCGCTAACAATTAAGCGGTTCGGGTAAAAACGGAGGCCAACCGTTGAAGACCAAAGGTGCGCTGGTCTGGGAACTGAACGAGCCATGGTCGGTCGAAGAGATCGAAATCGGCGATCCCCGCCGCGGCGAGGTGACCGTCCAGTTGGAGACGGCCGGTCTGTGCCACTCCGACCACCATTTGATGACGGGCGACTTCCCGATCCCGAGCTATCCGGTGCTCGGGGGCCACGAGGGCGCCGGCATCATCACCGGGATCGGCGAGGGCGTCGAACACCTGGCCGTGGGCGACCACGTCGTCATGTCGTTCATCCCGTCGTGTGGGAAGTGCACGCCATGCCAGACCGGACTGCGCAACCTCTGTGACCTCGGCATGGGCCTGCTGTCGGGACAGTCGGTCTCCGACGGATCGTTTCGTGTCACAGTGGCAAGAGGCCACCAAGTCGTCCCAGTCATCCCGATGTCGTTGCTGGGCACCTTCGCGCCGTATGTGGTGGTGCACCAGACGTCGGTGGTCAAGATCGATCCGACGATCCCGTTCGACGTAGCCTGCCTGGTGGGCTGCGGGGTGACCACGGGCTACGGCTCGGCGGTGCGCAGCGCGGCGGTCTCGCCGGGCGAGGACGTCGCGGTCATCGGCATCGGCGGCGTCGGCGTCGCCGCGCTGCAGGGCGCCCGCATCGCCGGGGCCCGGCGCATATTCGCCGTCGACCCTTACGAGTGGAAGCGCGAACAGGCGCTCAAGTTCGGGGCCACCGCGGCGTTCGCGGACGTGGGTAGCGCCGCGGCCTGCATCGCCGAGGCCACGCGAGGCCTGATGTGCCACAAGGTGATCGTCACCGTGGGCCACGTGGAGGGCAAAGACGTCGAGTCGTGGATGGGGCTGACGGCCAAGGGTGGGGTGTGCTGCCTCACCGGCATGGCCAGCGTGCTGGCCAACGATGTCACGCTCAACCTCGCCGGACTCTCGCTGCTGCAGAAAAGCTTGCAGGGCAGCATCTTTGGTGGCGGAAACCCGCAGTACGACATCCCCGCGATTCTCGAGCTCTATAAACTGGGGCAGCTCAATCTCGACGACATGGTGACGCGGGAATACACCCTCGAGCAGATCAACGACGGCTATCGCGACATGCTCGAGGGCCGCAACATCCGTGGCGTCATCCGCTTCACCGACGCCGACCGCGCGTAAGCCACCGCCGCTATGGGCACAATGGCTCCATGACAACCCTCCCCCACGCCGGCCGCGACGCCACCCAGCAACTCGCCTACCGCGTCGCGGCGATGCTGCTCGGCATCGGCACCCTGCACTTCGTCGCGCCCAAACCCTTCGACTCCATCATTCCGGTCGAGCTGCCGGGTAGCCCGCGGCTCTATACCTACGCGTCGGGTGTGGCCGAGCTGGCGATCGGGGCGCTGCTGGTGCCGCGGAGCACCCGGCGGTCCGCAGCGCTGGCCGCCGTGGCGTTGTTCGTCGGGGTCTTTCCGGGCAACATCAACATGTGCCGGCTGTGGTGGGGCAAGCCGTGGCCGATGCGCCTGGTCGCCCTGGCCCGGCTGCCGATGCAGATTCCGATGATCACCACCGCGCTCAAGATCCGGCGCAACAGCTGACGCACCGCGTAGGCCAGCCCTGCATGCGGATTTGATTGTGCGACAAGTGGGATGGCCCGCCATAGTGGTTAGGAGGCCGGCGTGAGCAAGACGGGCATCGCGGCATTGCTCGCGGTCGCGGCCGCCCTGATGGTCGGCGCCGGGGATGTCGTCCAGCAGCGCTCCGCACAGCAAGTCACCGACAAACCGGTCGGCACCGTCGCCCTGTTTCGCCGGCTGCTGCGCGACAGGCAGTGGTGGACGGGCAGCCTGGTGGCCGCGGCCGGGTTCGGCTTCCAGGCCGCCGCCCTGGGCCTGGGTTCGGTGGTGCTGGTGCAGGCGCTGTTGGTGACCTCGCTGTTGTTCGCGTTGCTCATCAGCGCACGGGTGGCACATCGCCGAATCACACGGCGGCAAGGGATTTGGGCGGTTCTGCTCGCCGCCGCTGTCGCGGTGGTGGTGACGGTCGGCGACCCTCAGCAGGGCACCCCGCGCGGGTCGGTTCACACGTGGAGCGTCGTGGCGTTGGTCATGGGTCCGGCGCTGGCCCTGTGCGTAATCGGCGCGCGCGTGTTCCCGGGTTCGGTCGGGGCACTGTTGCTGGGCCTGATGTCCGGCTCACTGTGGGGGCTGTTTTCGGTGTTGACCAAGGGCGTGGTCGACCAGCTCGACCGCGGTATCCCGGCGCTGTTGCGGACGCCCGAGTTGTACGTGTGGGTGGTGCTGGCGATCGCCGCGACCGCTTGGGAGCAGTCGGCGTTTCGGGCCGGCCCGCTCACCGCGTCGCTGCCGGCGGTCACCGTCGCCGAGCCGATCGTCGGATCGGCGCTGGGTGTCACCGTGCTGGGTGAGACGTTGCGCACCAACGACGTCGGCTGGGTGGCCTTGGGTCTATCGGTTGCGCTGATGGGGGCAGCGACGGTGGCGCTGGCCCACAGCCAGGCCAGCTACACCCCGTCGCCTGACGAAACGCCCTCTCGCGCAACAGAATCAGCCTGAGGTCGGCTCAGGGGTGAACCGACCCGGTGGGCGGTGCCGTCGGGATCGACGTAGGCGAATTCGCGCAGGCCGTACGGTGTGTCCTGCGGGGCGATCAGGCGACCGCCGAGGTTCTCCAGTGCCGCCCACTGGGCGTAGAGGGCATCGGCGTCGCTGACGTAGAAGTACACGCTGGCGGCGGTGCGCAAGGGGTCGTGCTCGGCCCACTCGGTCAGGTGGATCGACACCGACCCGCGATCGGCGAATCCGTATTGGTCCGGGCCCTTGTACGCGCGGGCGTCGAAACCGAGCCGGCGGTACCGGTCGAGCGCGACGTCCAGGTCTCGGACGGGGACGATTGGCGATACCGAGGTGAATTCGACTGCGGACATTCAGCGAACATAGCCTCTGACGCCGACTTCGCGCGCAACGGCCGTCGCTGCCGTAAGAGCCTGCACGCGAGCGCATATGCGGCAAATCCACATGCGACGCCGCCCCGCTGTCGTAGGCTCCATGCGCATGAGGAGCCAGCTGACCGCTGCAGTTGCCATTGCCGCCGCCGCAATACTGATCGCCGGGTGCGGTGGCGACAACGCCGGAGGCGCCGCTTCGTCGTCGACCACCAGCACGACGGCTGCGCCGAAGACTCCCCTGGCGCAGGCCGGACTGCCCGACCTGATGCTCTCGCCGAACGATATCGGTACCGTGCTGGGCGTCACCGGGACGACGAGCGACCCACCGGTCACCAAGTTGGTGGAAGACCCGGTGCAGCGCTCGGACTACACATTTCCCGCCGAATGCCGATACAGCACTCACGCGGCGTTGGCGTCGGTCTACGCCGACAGCGGAAGCACCGCGGTGTACGGCTACCACGACCAGGCGCCGGCTCCCGCGGGGGCCGATCAGCTGGAAAGCCCTGACGTATACCAATTTGTGGTGCTGTTTGCGTCGCCCGAGCAGGCGAGCGCGTTCTTCACGACGTCGACTCAGCGCTGGCCCGCCTGCGCCAACCGCCAGGACACCGTTCCGGCCGCGGACGGTAAGCCGGAACTTCAGTGGAAGGTGGGCCAGGTGTCCAACGCCAACGGAGTGTTGAGCGCTCCGGTGACCATCACCATCTCCTCGAACGGCAACAGCGTGACCATGCCCTGCCAGCGGGCGCTGACCGTTCGCAACAACGTCGTCATCGACGTCGATGCGTGCCGCAAGGACGTCGGGGACGCGGGCGTCAGCATCGCCAATCAAATCGCGGGAAAAGTCGACAAGCAATAGCCGCCAGTAAGGGTCGCCGAATCCGAATGGCCTTCTGCTGTTTACCTATTGGCGGTAGTAGCCCGCGATAACGAGGGCGTACGCTCTGGCGGCCGAGTCGGTCACCCGATGATGCTTGCGCGCCAGTGATCCGATCTGAAGCCGTACATGGCACCGCACTACGTAGTTTCCGAGGTAGGTTGTCCGCGGGTTAGGTCGTACCGCCTTGAGGAGGGATACGTGGGCACATCGGAAAAGGCATCCAAGCCACGCGCCGGGCAGCCAGTCATCCACCTCTCTCAGCTGTTGCGCGCCCCCGTGCTGGCCCGCTCCGGGGAAACGGTGGGCCGGGTCGAGGACGTGATCGTGCGGCTGCGGGGAGCCGAGGAGTATCCGCTGGTGGCGGGGATCGTGGCCGGGGTCGGCGGGCGCCGCGTCTTCATCGGTGACAAATCCATCGACGCATACTCCACGGATCGAGTTCTGTTGACCAAGAACAAGGTTGACCTTCGCGGGTTCGAACGCCGCGAGGGTGAGGTGCTGTTGCGCACCGATGTGTTGGGCCACCGGCTGATCGACGTGGCCACCGTCGAGTTGGTGCGTGCCTACGACATCGAGCTGGAGCAGGCCGGCCAGGGCTGGATGGTCACCCGCCTGGACACCCGCCGTCCGCCGCGGTTGTTCGGGCTGATCAAGCACTCGGGCGGGCACGCGTCTCGCGATTGGAAGGCGTTCGAGCCGCTGATCGGCCACGCACGCTCGGATGCCGTGCGGCGACTGTCGGACCGGTTCGGCGACCTCAAGGCCGCCGAGATCGCCGATCTTCTCGAAGAAGCGGACAAGGCCGAGGGCGGCGAGATCCTCGATCGGGTGCACAGCGACCCGGAGCTGGAGGCAGACGTCTTCGAGGAGCTGGATCCGGAAAAGGCCAGTCGGCTGCTCGACGGCATGCCGGACAACGAGGTCGCCGCGCTGCTGGGCCGGATGCGCGCCGACGATGCCGCCGACGCGATCGCCGACCTGCGCCAGTCGCGGCGCCGGCGTGTGCTCGAGTTGATGCCCGGCCCGCAGCGCACCAAGGTCATCACGCTGATGGGGTTCAACCCCGAAAGCGCGGGCGGGCTGATGAATGTCGACTCGGTGACCTGTTCGGCCACCGCCACCGCGGGCGAGGCGTTGGCGTTGATCGCCGCGTCACGCAGCATCCAACCGGAAGCGCTCATCAAGGTGCATGTGCTCGATGAGGACAAACGACTCGACGGTGTCGTCTCGGTCATCAACCTGTTGCAGGTCGATCCCGCCGAATCCCTTGCGGCCCTGATGGATTCCGATCCGGTGCGGGTCGACGCCGACGCCGACCTGACCGACATCGCGCTGCTGATGGCGGATTTCAATCTCTACTCCATCCCCGTAGTCGACGAGCAGGATCGGCTGCTCGGGGTGGTGACCGTTGACGACGTGCTGGAGGCGACCATCCCCGAAGACTGGCGCCGCCGCGAGCCCGCGCCGCGCCCGATCCGCGAGACCACCGCCGACGACCGTGACACGCCGCCGAGGGGAGGAAGCGCGCAGTGAGCTCCGGCGAACAGGACGCCACCCGGGCCGACGCGCAGGCAGCGCAACGCCCCGAGCCCGCGCATGCCCGGCGCACCGCGGTGCTGGACAGCGCGCATCTGGGTGACATCGAGGGGGCGTTCGGGCGCATCAGCGTGGGGGAAACCGAGCACGCCCGCACCTGGAAAACGCGGCTGCTGACCCTGCTCGCGATCGTCGGGCCCGGAATCATCGTGATGGTCGGCGACAACGACGCGGGCGGGGTGGCCACCTACGCCCAGGCCGGCCAGAACTACGGCTACTCACTGCTGTGGGTATTGCTGCTGCTGATCCCCGTGCTCATCGTCAACCAGGAAATGGTGGTCCGGCTCGGCGCGGTCACCGGGGTCGGGCACGCCCGGCTGATCAACGAACGCTTCGGCCGCGGCTGGGGCTGGTTTTCCGTCGGCGACCTGTTCTTGCTCAACTTCCTGACGATCGTCACGGAGTTCATCGGCGTCAGCCTGGCCGCCGAGTACATCGGCGTCTCCAAATACATTGTGGTCCCGATCTCGGCGGTGGCGTTGGTGGCGATCATGGCCAGCGGCAGCTTCCGTCGATGGGAACGGGCCATGTTCATTTTCATCGCGGTCACGCTGCTGCAGATCCCGATGCTGCTGATGTCACATCCGCAGTGGGGACACGCGGCGAAGTCGTTTGTCGTGCCCGGCATTGCGGGCGGAATCAGCTCGGATGCCGTGCTGCTGATCATCGCCATCGTCGGCACCACCGTGGCGCCGTGGCAGTTGTTCTTTCAGCAGTCCAACGTCGTCGACAAGCGCATCACGCCCCGGTTCATGGGCTACGAACGCGCGGACACCGTGCTGGGCGCCTTCGTGGTGGTGGTCGGCGCCGCCGCGTTGATGATGACCGGCGAGTGGGCGGCCCGCTCTACCAACACCTTTGGCGGCTTCACCGACGCCGGTGTGACGGCGCATCTGCTGGGAGAGCACCGCCCGGGCCTCGGGTCGATCTTTGCCATCGTGCTGATGGACGCCTCGATCATCGGGGCCGCCGCGGTGACCCTGGCCACCAGCTATGCCTTCGGGGACGTGTTCGGGCTGAAGCACTCGCTGCACCGCGGCTTCGCCGATGCCAAGCAGTTCTACCTGTCCTATACCGCGATGGTGGTCCTGGCCGCGGCCATCGTGCTGATTCCGGGCGCCCCGCTCGGGTTGATCACCACCGCCGTCCAGGCCCTCGCGGGCTTGCTGCTGCCCAGCGCCAGCGTGTTTCTGCTGTTGTTGTGCAATGACCGAGAAGTGTTGGGGCCGTGGGTCAATCGCGCTTGGCTGAACTGGGTCGCCGGGCTGATCGTCGGCGTTCTGCTGCTGTTGTCCGGAATCCTGATGGCCACCACGCTGTTTCCCGGCCTCGATGTCGTCGCCGTCGCGGGCTATCTGACCCTTGGGCTGGTCATCCTCGCGGCGGCCGCGGCACCGGTGCTGCGCTGGCTGGCCCGTCGTCAGCCCGCACGGCCCCGGCCACAACTTCCGGGCCGCGGCGTCGATCGCAACACCTGGCGCATGCCGCCGCTGGCCCTGCTCGAACCTGTCACCTGGTCCCCCGGAACCCGGCTCGCGATGATCGCCCTGCGGGCCTATCTGGTCGTCGGGGCGTTGCTTCTGGTGGTCAAAGCGATCCAGCTCGGTCGCTGACCGCTTGGATCCGGCGGGCCACCTCGCCGTAGCGCTCGAAGCGCTCCTGGTCAGCGACGGAGTTGTACATCACCAATCGCGTTGCGGTTCCTGCGTACTTCGCCGTCAACGCGTCGGCCAACCCGTCCCAGGTCGACTCGGTGGCGAAGACAGCGATGTGATCATCGCTGACCTGGGCCGCCATGCCGGCGAAGTCGCCGGCCTTCTGCTTTTCCCGGATCCGGGCGGTCGTGCAATCGAAACCCGCCTCGTCCCAGATGAATGCGTAGTTGGGCGTGCTCCCGTAGAAGGCCATGCTGGCACGCACGACTTCGCGCTGCCGGTCCCGCTCCTCGTCGGTATCCCCGACGATCGTCATGACGGGCACGATGATCGCGATGTCCGACGGCGAACGGCCCGCTTTCTGCGCGCCTTCGCCGACCGTCGGCAGAACGTGGCGGGCCAGGTAACCCGGTTCGCCGATCGGGTGGACGTGCACCCCGTCGGCCACTTCTCCCGCCATCCGCAGCATCCACGGATTGACCGCTGCGATATCGACTTTGGGGTCGGGAGCGTCGATGGGCCCCGGGCTCCACTGCGGGGTGATGAAGTCGAGATCGTAGAAGTCGCCGTGGTGGTCGAGCGTCCCGGAACGAAACGCCTTGAAACACGCCTTGACGGCCAGCAGGTAGTCGCGCAGCCGGGGCCCGGGCCGTTCGAAGGCGGTGCCATAGCGCCGCACCACGTGGGTGCGCACCTGCGTTCCGAGGCCCAGCCGGAACCGTCCCTTGGTGGCTTCCTGCAGTTCCCAGGCCGCGGCGGCGGTCACGAAGGGACTGCGCGGGAAGGCCACCGCGACGCCCGTCGACAACTCCAGGTCCGGCGCGGCCTGCGACGCCACGGCGGCGTTCAGGTACGCGGTGCGGCCCGTCTCGGTGAACAACAAACCGGAGAACCCGACGGCTTGGGTCCGCCGGGCGAGCTCACCGATTTGGCCGAGCGGCTGGGGAATCGTCATCGCGTCGACGTGCATGGGGGGAGCGTACGTCGCGCCGCGGGCCGCCCCGCGCGGGCTCGTCAGCCTCGGCCGCGCGGGGTCAGCGTTTCGTCGGCCGCCGGCTCACCGGGGCGGTGAACCCTTCGGTGTCGTCGAAGAATGCCCATTGCCCGTCGTCGTTGACCTCCATGCGCCAACCCAGCTCGGTGTCGCCGCCCACGGAGCCGACGAACCAGGCGTGCGCGGCCTCCGCGTCGGCAAAGTTCTTCGTCGCGACGACCCGGCCACGCGGGTCGATGACGCGAAACTCGGGCATGGGATCTAAGTATCCCTGCCAGGCGGTTTTCAATCCCGGAAATCGCCTATTCGGCCCGGCACGCTGGGGCCGGCCGGCGCGGGGCTACAGCGTGCGGGCCAGCCGGTTGGCGAGGATCTCGGCAAACCTCGCCGGATCGTCGAGCGCACCACCCTCGGCGAGAAGTGCTGTGCCATAGAGCAATTCCGCGGTCTCCGCCACCGAGGGGTCGTCGCTGCGGTCCTGGTGCGCTTGGCGCAGGCCGGTGACGAGGGGGTGGTTGGCATTGAGTTCGAGGATCCGCTTGCCCACCGGAATGTCCTGTCCGGACGCGCGGTAGATGCGCGCGAGCGCCGGTGTGATCCCGAAGGCGTCGGTGATCAGGCAGGCCGGCGAGTCCGTCAGTCGGTTCGACAGCCGAACTTCCTTGACGTGGTCGGACAGCGTGTCCTTGAGCCAGGTCAGCAGGTCGGCGAACTCCTTTTGCTGCTCTTCGCGCTCGGCCTCGCTCTGCTCGCCGTCGGAGCTGAGGTCCACCTCGCCCTTGGCGATCGACTGCAGCGGCTTGCCGTCGAATTCGGTCACGGTTCCCACCCAGACCTCGTCGACCGGGTCGGTGAGCAGGAGCACCTCGTAGCCCTTGGCCTTGAACGCCTCGAGGTGCGGCGACTTCAGGATCTGCTGGCGCGACTCCCCCGTGGCGTAGAAGATCTGCGTCTGGCCGTCCTTCATGCGCTCCACGTACTGGGCGAGCGTGGTGGCTTCCTCTTCGCTGTGCGTCGAGGCGAATGAGGAGACCTGCAGCAGCGTCTCCTGGTTGTCGAAGTCCGACAGCAGGCCCTCCTTGACGACCCTGCCGAATTGGGTCCAGAAGGTGCGGTAGTCATCGGGGCGCTCGGACTGCAGATCCTTGATCGTGGCGAGGACCTTCTTGGTCAGTCGGCGCCGGATGGCCTTGATCTGCCGATCCTGTTGCAGGATTTCGCGGGACACGTTCAGCGACATGTCCTGGGCGTCAACGACACCCTTGACGAAGCGCAGGTACTCGGGCATGAGCTCGTCGCAGTCGCCCATGATGAACACCCGCTTGACGTAGAGCTGGATCCCGGTCTGGGCGTCGCGGTTGAACAGGTCGAACGGGGCGTGCGACGGGATGAACAGCAATGCCTGGTACTCGAAGGTGCCTTCGGCGCGCATCGCGATGACCTCGAGCGGGTCGTCCCAGGCGTGCGCGATGTGCTTGTAGAACTCCTTGTACTCCGACTTCATCGCCTGGCCCATCCGCATGCAGGTCGAGCGGCGAGAACCGGCCGGCGAGGAGGGCGGCGAGGAGACCGTCACCATCGAGACCGAAACCCTCAACTCGATGAAGGCCCTGTGGGCCAGGCCCAAAGAAGAGGTCTCCGAAGAGGAGTACAAGGAGTTCTACAAGCACATCGCGCACGCCTGGGACGACCCGCTCGAGGTCATCGCGATGCGCGCCGAAG
>NZ_LZKY01000009.1:0-524 GCF_001673055.1 Mycobacterium sp. 1245801.1 | reverse complement strand
GGCCGCCTTCTGGTCGCGGGCCGGGGTGGCGCACCTGCTCACCCGCCCCGGCGACACGCCCCCGTTCCAGCGCGGCGGCATGGGCGACCACTCCGCCGGGATGACGATGGCCGCGGCCGTGTGCGCGGCGCTGCTCGCGCGCGAACGCACCGGGACGGGCCAACTGGTCACGACCTCGCTGTACCGGCAGGGCGCCTACACCGTCAGCTTCGACCTCAACACCTATCTGATGAGCGGCCAGCCGATCGCGATCGGCCAGCGCGAAACGATGGGCAACCCGTGCATGAACAACTACGCCGCCTCCGACGGGCGGCGGTTCTGGATCGTCGGCCTGGAGCCCGAGCGGCACTGGCCGGCGCTGTGCCGCGCGGTGGGCCGGCCCGAGTGGCGCGACGACCCGCGCTTCGCCGATGCCCGGGCCCGCGCCGCGAACTCGGCCGCGCTGATCGCCGCGCTGGAACGGGGGCGTGTCGCCGGGGCGGGTGAGCAGGTGCGCCACCCCGGCCCGCGACCAGAAGGCGGCC
>NZ_LZKY01000008.1:0-3203 GCF_001673055.1 Mycobacterium sp. 1245801.1 | reverse complement strand
GAGAGAATATTTCGCGTCCGGCTGTCAAAATGTCGGATCTGGTGGCCTCGGCGTTGCGGTCGCGCCGGTTCGTCACGGGCATCCCCTCCTCGCACCTGGGTGCATACGTGGTGAATCTTAGATTCAGTGTATGACTTCAGTCGCTTCTGCCGTCAGTCGCGGATGAATTCTTTGTGGCGCATGAGGAAGTCCGCGAGAAAGCCATCGTGGGGGATGTCAGGCGCCATGTAGTGGGTTGGGTGGCGACTGGTGTAGAGATTGGTGATGTGGGCTCGTCCATGAGATCGTCGAGCAGGTGTTCGTCCGGCGTGATGGCGGTGAGAACCACCGCCGCCGTAGCGGCGCAAGCTCGTCCGACGGTGACCACGGCAAATCCACAGGAACGCAGGGAGATGCGAGTTCGGTTGTGAGCTGCTTGAGGTTTGGCTTGGTGAGTAAATGCACAGCCGGCCGCGGTGCCGCCTAACCCTCACCTTCGCCCCCGCTCCGCGCAAGATCACCGCGACCGCAACCCACGACCCAACGAGAGCAATGAGCGGGCCACATCATGACTCGCCAAGGGCTCCGGGGACCGCCGTTCCACAACCAGCATCAAGCCCACACCACGTTCGTCACAACCCTTGCGAGGCTTCGATCGCCGCTCAGCGAACAGTAGAATTTCTTGACTTCCTCGAAGATGGATCCGTTATGCCAGGGAAGGTTTAAGGGTGGATAGTTGCCCAGCGCTGGTCAGGTTAGCGGAGATCGAAGGTGAGCGCGGCTTGTCGCCCAAGGCATTTGTGCGTGCTCTGGCACTCAACGGAGCAGGGGTGCGCCAGGGCCTCAAGGGCACATTCGATCTTATGAAAGGGGGGACGAATATCTTTCTCGGCGGGGGCTTCAGGCCGCTGTACAGCGACGGCACCAGCGGTCAGGTGAGGCATTTCTGCGGGGTGCTCGGGGCCTGTGGCCGCATCGGACCTAGTCTTACGCGGCTTCTTTCCATTGTGGTTCGACACGACAGTCCTCGTTCGGCTGATGTCATCTAACGGACGCTGCTATAGCGCGTTGAACGGATCGGCGTGGGTTTCGACAACCGCCGTCGGAGGACCTTCTCGCGGGCCGTTTTCGGCGGCGGCCGGCACGCGACGCCCTGCAGAGACACCGCTGCGGGCCACCGCCTCTCGATCCGCCCGTTTGTGGGCACCGCTCCGCGTAAACGCACTTGGCCGCCCAGTCGCCGCCGTACAGACCTCCCTGCCGCACTTACTACGAACCCAACGCGCATCAATGGCGGTCAACTGGACTCCGGCACGACATAGTTGCCAGACGGCGCCCTCTGAATCAGAAAGAGATGGGAGCAGTACCATGCGCGTCAGATCACCCTTGGGCATCATATGGAGCCATGAAAGAACGCTGAACCATGTCGTTCTATGTGCCGCTGTGGCTTTCGTTGCAGCCGGGCCCAGTGCCCGTGCCGAGCCAGACCCTAAAGTGTCTTGGCGATACCTTGCAAATATCGGCGATGTGAAAAGCATGGCGACGCAATACCATGATAGCGGTGCATACGAAGCGGACCTTGCAGCCGCCGCGACGCCGGCGATAGATTGGATAACCGCAGAAGCGCCCAAGGTGGCCAAACCTGCCGTCGTATTCGACATCGATGAGACCGCATTGTCCAACTGGGTTGCGATTAAGGCCGACGACTTCGGCATTGTCCTCAACGGGCCGTGCGACGTCCCTCCCGCCGGTCCGTGTGGGCTCAACGCATGGTTCGATCGTGGAGAGGACCCCGCAATCGCATCTTCTCTTGAAATTTTCAACACTGCAAAGGCGTACGGCGCGGACATTTTCCTTATCACTGGCCGCTCGGAACCACAGCGTGGCGGCACAGAACGTAACCTCGCGACGGTTGGCTACATCGGCTACAAACAGTTGATCATGGAACCGGCTGGGGAGCACTTTGTGTCCGCTACAGATTTCAAGGCCCCGCAGCGGCGGGCAATAGAGCAGCAGGGCTATTTGATCATCGCCAATATCGGCGACCAGCCATCAGACCTAAACGGTGGCTTCTCTGAACGGACATTTCAGCTTCCCAACCCCTTTTACCGGCTGCCGTGAGTGACTGGGTCACTCCAAACTGTTGGCGGGTTCTCATCACGTTTGAGCTCGATGCTCGATCGCAAAGTATCGGTTTGGCCTGATCCCGTTTGCTTGATGCATTGCTTATGAGAGTTTTGCAGCCCACGACGTGGGCAGGAAGGCTCATCAAGATCATGGCGACGAGGAAGCGGCCCAGCCCTGAGCAGATTGTGCGCAAGCTGTTGGCGGCCGATTGGCTGCTGGCCGAGGGTAAGGACACTGCGGCGGTGTGCTGCGAACTGGGTGTCTCCGAGGGCACCTACCATCGGTGGCGAAACTAGTTTGCGGGTTGAACGACGAGGACGCCTGAACGCCTCAAAGCCCTCGAACGCGAGAACACCACCTTCAAAAGCCCGGTCGCAGACGTGGTGTTGGAGAAGAGCGCGCTGTGGGAGATCGCGAAGGGAACCTTCTTTCCGGCTGACAGCGTCGAACAGCTGATCCTCGCGCACCTGGACGTGCCCGCCCCAGACTCAGCCAGCTGCGTCCCGGGCTCCCACCGATTCTAGATTTAGTAGTCGCCAAAGGAATGGCCAAAGATCCCCGCGGACCGTTGTGATAGCGCCGGTGCCCTCGTTGATCAAGCAGATCTCTTGCGTCTTCGCGCAATTGGATTATCGGATTCTGATCCCGTCCGGCTTGGCTATGTCGATTGGCTTCCTGCGAACTTGTTCGAGCGGACCGCGGCGGTAGCGAATGTCCACATCGACACCTGGGTGCTGCCGTCACATACCCAAGTCGCCCGGGTCGCCGAAGGCGGCATTGACCTGGCGATCTGTTGGGTTCAGCCTCCCGAACTCGACGAGTACGGCCTCGAGGCCCGTGTCATCGGCGCGCAACAGCTCCAGGCGACCGCTGTCAGCGGGGATGGCTGCGCGGTGGCAGCAGCGGACACTGTGGTCTTGCTCGACAGCGACTCCACCAGCTGGTCTTCCTGGAATCGCTACGGCGAGTTGTTCTCTACCCACACGGACGCCCAAACGGTACACATCAGCGATGGCGGAATTGCCGGCGCCATGTTTTTCCAGCACGTCCGCCGCTTGGGTCGGCCGGTGCTCAACTCCCCGAAAGCCCAGAACGCC
>NZ_LZKY01000007.1:0-3316 GCF_001673055.1 Mycobacterium sp. 1245801.1 | reverse complement strand
AGGTCGTCGACGCCGTGGCGCCGGTGCCCGTCCTGGCCGCCGGAGGGATCGCCCGCGGTCGCCAGATCGCGGCGGCGCTGGCCCTGGGCGCGGAGGGCGTGTGGTGCGGCTCGGTGTGGCTGACCACCGAAGAGGCCGAGACCGTGCCCGTGGTCAAGGAGAAGTTCCTGGCCGCCAGCTCGTCGGACACCGTCCGGTCGCGCTCGATGACGGGCAAGCCGGCGCGGATGCTGCGCACCGCCTGGACCGACGAGTGGGAACGGCCGGAAAACCCCGACCCGCTGGGCATGCCGCTGCAGACCGCCCTGGTCACCGAGCCGCAGGTGCGCATCAACGCCGCCGCCGCGCAGGCGGGCGCCAAGGCGCGTGAGCTCGCCACCTACTTCGTCGGGCAGGTGGTCGGCTCGCTCGACCGGGTCCGCCCGACGCGCTCGGTGGTGCTCGACATGGTCGAGGAATTCATCGACACGATCGGCCGGCTCGAGGGCCTGGTCGACAAGTGATCCCGAGTCGTTTGTCCAGGTCAGGGTCGCAAACCTGACCGGATGCTGGGTGCTCGCCGCAGGAATCCGCACAGAATCCCCGACTCGCCATCCAGGGATTTGACCGCGTCATACCCGTCGTGCATTATCGGTCGGGTATGCACCTCGTTAGGTGAGGCGTCTACACGAATACAGGCCACTGACCCCGAACGTCGAAAGACGCCCCGGGTCAGGACAGCTCCTCCCGGCTTAAGGGTTGAGCCCAGGTGGCTTCCGGCTCGGATTGTTTGTCCAGGCCAGGACACGTCGTGTGGTGCCGAAGCTCTGACGAGAGGGGTGCGGATCTCCGGCGGTCGTCGGGTTCTGCTCCTTTGCTGCGCATAGATCGCACGCGAACCGCGCGTGCGTCGTGACCGCGAGGAGGTGAGGGACAGATGCGTTCTAGCGATAGTCCGGATCGAAGTCCGAACTGTGTTTCGTCCCCATCCGGTCTCCGGCGCGACCTGCTCGGCTGAGTCGTCGCAACGCTAAGTGGTTATCGGCCAAGCGTTCTCGAGATCGGAACCGACACGGGGCGGGACACGTCAGTCCAATCAATCCCCGTTGGATCTCCCCTCTAGGAGGCGATGATGACCGCAGTTCTCTACGACCAAGTGGTGACCGTAGCGCCCGCGCGCACGCTGACCGTGGTGCGCGACACCGACACCGTTCCGGCCGTCGCGCAGGCGCCCGTGGCCAAGGGCCGCCGCCGCGCCGACACCCCGCCGTTCGGCGCCGGTAGCGACCCGCTGGTGGACGGCGCCGCTCGGCTGCTGAGCGTGCCGCTGCGTCACGTGTACGCCGCGCTGTGGCGCGTCGGCGTCCTCGAAGTCCGGGCCTGAAGCCGAACTCCGATGGACGTCGAGCAACTCGGGCTCCAAGGGGTCGCCTGGTCGCAGACGTAGTTCTGCGCCCTGGCGACCCCTTGGAGTGCACCCGGATTTGCGGGTCTTCGTAGAATCGTCTTACTGGCATCGATCCGGCCATCACCGGGGAGCCTTCGGAAGAACAGCCGTCGTGGCCCAGTAGAACCGAACGGGTAGGCCCGTCACAGCCGTCATCGAGTGGCCACGCGAAAGCGCGGCAAGCGGGGTGGTACCGCGGCGCTCGCGCAGCCAGCGCGTCGTCGTCCCCGGTTTGCACCGTGGCACAGGAGACAACGCGCATCGTGACCGACAACGCTGAGGTTCAGGCCTACCCGAAGCCAGGAGCGCCGGACTTCCCGGCGCTCGAGCTCGAGGTGCTCGACTACTGGGCCCGCGACGACACCTTCCGGGCCAGCATCGCCCGCCGCGAGGGCGCACCGGAATACGTGTTCTACGACGGGCCGCCGTTCGCCAACGGGCTGCCGCACTACGGTCACCTGCTCACCGGCTACGTCAAGGACATCGTCCCGCGGTACCGCACCATGCGCGGCTACAAGGTGGAGCGCCGCTTCGGCTGGGACACCCACGGGCTGCCCGCCGAACTCGAGGTCGAGCGCCAGCTCGGGATCACCGACAAATCGCAGATCGACGACATGGGCATCGCGGCGTTCAACGACGCCTGCCGCGCCTCGGTGCTGCGCTACACCGACGAGTGGCAGGCCTACGTCACCCGCCAGGCGCGCTGGGTCGACTTCGACAACGACTACAAGACGCTGGATCTGCCCTACATGGAGTCGGTGATCTGGGCGTTCAAACAACTCTGGGACAAGGGCCTGGCCTACGAGGGCTACCGGGTGTTGCCGTATTGCTGGCGCGACGAAACCCCGCTGTCCAACCACGAATTGCGGATGGACGACGACGTGTACCAGAGCCGGCAGGATCCCGCCCTGACGGTGGGATTCACGGTGGTCGGTGGCTCGCTGGACGGGGCACATCTGTTGATCTGGACGACGACACCGTGGACCCTGCCGTCCAACCTCGCCGTCGCGGTCAATCCCGAGGTGACCTACGTCGAAGTCCGGTCGCAGGGCAAGCGTTTCGTGCTCGCGGAGCCGCGGCTGGCCGCCTACGCCCGCGAGCTGGGGGACGAACCCGAGATCCTGGCCACTTATGTCGGCGCCGACCTGCTCGGCACGCGGTACCTGCCGCCGTTCCCGTATTTCATGGATACGGCCAAGGCATTTCAGGTGCTGCCCGGCGAGTTCGTCACCACCGAGGACGGCACCGGCATCGTGCACATGGCGCCGGCCTACGGCGAGGACGACATGGCCACCACCGACAAGGTCGGCATCGTCCCGGTCACGCCGGTCGACTCCAGGGGGCGGTTCGACGCCACAGTCCCGGATTACCAGGGGCAGCACGTCTTTGACGCCAACCCGCACATCATCCGCGACCTGAAGAACGGCAGCGGCCCGGCCGCGGCCAACGGGGCGGTGCTGCTGCGCCACGAAACCTACGAGCACCCCTACCCGCACTGCTGGCGATGCCGCAATCCGCTGATCTACCGGGCGGTGTCGTCATGGTTCGTCGCGGTCACCGAATTTCGGGACCGCATGGTCGAGCTCAACCAACAGATCACCTGGTATCCCGAGCACGTCAAGGACGGCCAGTTCGGCAAGTGGCTGCAGGGCGCCCGCGACTGGTCGATCTCGCGAAACCGCTACTGGGGCACCCCGATTCCGGTGTGGAAGTCCGACGACCCCGCCTACCCGAGGATCGACGTCTACGGCAGCCTCGACGAACTCGAACGCGACTTCGGGGTGCGCCCCACCAATCTGCACCGGCCGTTCATCGACGAGCTGACCCGGCCCAACCCCGACGACCCGACCGGGGCCAGCACGATGCGGCGCATCCCCGACGTGCTCGACG